>JADFPG010000051.1 GCA_022562455.1 Fidelibacterota bacterium
GAAAGTACCAAAAGAAACTGTCGCTGGAGAAAAATTTTATCCGTCTGCACCATCGTTATGGGAATGAATTAAACTCATCCCGACACTTCCGTGTCGGGACTCAAACAGTAATTCATTCTAATCCTCCCTGCCTGTCGGCAGACAGGCACGATGGTTTGACTTCAATGATAAAATTTTTCTAATGCGACATAATAACACATTCTGCGAATATCAAGTAAATAAATGACTACAAAGAGGTGCGAAACATGAGTGAGTGATATTAGCCCACCTACTATAACCACCAGCCAAATGCGAGAAATAGATCGCCTTATGATTGAGGAATATGGAATTTCACTTGAACAGATGATGGAAAATGCCGGCAGGAATCTTGCTGATTTATCGATGGAAATTTTAAACAGACAACCCCATAATGTAACGTCAAAAGTAATGGTGGTATGTGGTCATGGGAACAATGGGGGCGGAGGAATGGTTGCAGCTCGTTTTTTATCAAACAGGGGTATTGATGTTACCGTAATCCTTGCTGGTAGTGAAGATAAACTTAAGTCAATTCCGTCCATGAGGTGGCAAACATTGAAAAAGTTGCCTGTTAAACTTGTTGTCGCTGATCATGATACTCCAATGCACTTATTTCGGGAAGCCGATCTCATCATCGATGCGGTCATTGGTTATAGTTTGTCAGGAAATCCCTATGGAATTCCCGGTGATATAATTCAGAAAATTCTCGAATCTCAAAATCAAAATGTATTGTCTCTTGATGTGCCTTCCGGCTTCGATACAACAACAGGGGTTCCCTATGATCTCTGCATAAAAGCTATGGCAACTATGACTCTTGCTCTTCCTAAAGAAGGTCTGATGAGTTCAAATGCAAAGAAATATGTTGGAGAATTGTACCTGACAGACATTGGTATACCCCCATCCCTATATAAAAAGCTGGGATTGTCATCGAGCCCATTGTTTACGGAAGAAACTATTTTACGATTAACTGATTGTTAATGATTTTAATACACATTATTCGAGGGATCGAATACCAAGAAATATATGAAGTTATTTGACTGAAGGATTCCACATTTATGGCAAGGTGCGAGATTTCTGTATTTTGTTCGAAGAGAAATTAAATTGGAACTGCAAATACGGAAAGAAAGCGGGAGATTGAAAGGGTATGTTACCATTCATAACGAAGTGGCACATACAGTTCCAAATGGATGATCTCCCCGGTCTTGAGTACTGCTCAGGGTCTGGGCAGCAGATAGTAAAGACGAGGAAGTAGCCACGATGGTTCGTGAATATGGATGGTATTTAATAGGGCTTTGAGAGAGTAAGCCGTCTATGTTAGATAATGCGATTGGCAGAGAAGACTTTGCACTCAAGCCCGGCGATAATTTCGTTCCCATTGACTTTCCGTCGATTGAGTGGGGAAAGATTAAAGCGATTCTTCCTTACATTTTCTTCATGCCACCGCCATCTGAAGCTGTTGAAAGAATGCAGAACATGATTATCAAAAAAAATCGAAATGTCTGATGTGAAGGGCAAAACAAAAATACTTGATGAAGAAATCCCCGCCAGGATGCTAGCAATGAACATCCTGGAGACTACTTTTCAACCTTATGTGATTGTCGCTGTGGAAGAGGAAATAAAATGATGTACTATAAATTAGATTTGAACAAGGAGAAATAGATATGTACGGAGTTGAATTAAGAACGGCTGGTTATAGGATCAAAAATGGTTCGAGAGCTTTCCGAAAGTTAGTTATTCCCTATATACAATCCAGAATTCACGGATATGAGTTTAGACCCTTGCTTTCATATTTATACACTGAATGGAAGTGCAATATAGATTGCCATTATTGCTTCCAGTTCAATAATAAGGTAAAGGGGATGTCCATTGAGACGGCGATACAATCCATTGACTGGTTGAAAACAACTGGCTGCCGTCTTATTGCCATTATGGGTGGAGAGCCGTTATTGCGTCGTAACTTCATTCTGGAAGTAGTGGAATATGCTGCCAAGAGCGGGTTCTTCGTTTATTTGCCAACGAATGGGAGATTGCTCACAGAGGATTTTATTGATAGAGTAGGTCAAGCAGGGGTCACTGCTATCAATCTCGCTGTCGATTGCGTAGAAGAGATTGATGGTCTGCCTAAGGCTCTCAAGCTCATAGAACCGCAGTTTAAATATCTTGTCAAACAACAGAAAAAACATGGATACTTGGTTTTTTTAAATGTCAACATCACCAGTAAGAATCTGGAGGATGTCAAACAACTTACTGAAGTTACTCATGAATATCGTATTGGGATAGATTATCATATTAATCAACCGCCTTATCTTGAGCAAACGCATTATAAACATTTGGATAACGATACTTACATCCGCGAAGAGCATTGGAATGCCGTTGATAAAGTCATTGACTGGATCATCTCTAAAAACAAACAGGGGTATCCAATGGTAAATTCAATAGCCCATTTAGAAGCGATGAAGAAGTTTGTGCGCGGGGAGTTGGTCCAATGGAGTTGCCGTGCTGGTCACAACACTATGTTCATACGTGTTGATGGGACCCTGGTACCATGTTTCGATATGACTTCTTCCAAGAAAGATTGGGGCAATGTATTTACCGGATATCGCTTTAACCCGCGGGGGTTGAAGGCTATGAAACAAGAATGTATCAAACATTGTCTTTCGACGTGCCATTATAATATGTCGCATTACTACGATACTTTCGCTAGATCGCTGAAATGGGCAACAAAACATGCCCGCATTGGATGATAACACAAATGATAATCTTGAAACACGTGGAATACAATATCAAGGATTGAAGCGAATTGGAAAATGTTATGATTCATCTTAGAGAAACTACGTCCAAAGTTGACGGAGTAGAGTACAAGGATATTTATTTCCCAAAAGGCAAAGCCGAGTTCGTCCTGGTTATGGAATGTGTTAACGAAGATAAATACGTGGAATGGAGAAACATCTGTTCTCCTCCACCGGGCGCAAAGGACTGGTATGAAGTATTTCTTAAAAAGGATGAACATTTTCCCAAAACCAATAAATCTAACTTATGATTGTTCCTTATACACAAAGTACAAAGAGGGTTAGGATATTACTCCTCTCATGCGCATTCTTCTCAGGAGCCGCTGGGCTCAGTTATGAGATTCTCTGGAATCGCAATCTGCTTCTGGTTTTCGGCTCGACCACAGAACCAAGGTTTACTACCTTCCCGTTGCTCTACTCTGAAACAGATTAATTCGTATCCAAAGTCTCTGACACATTGGCGTGAAACTGATGTTTTCAGGACCAAGTCTAAAGCAGATGACGCAAACGACATATTAGCAAACAAAAACCTAGAACTGTTTTCTTTTTCCGTAGGATATTATGGAAAAACTTATTTTCTTGTTAGGGCGGGATGGACTGACGTATAGTTGCCTGCCTATTATAACAACAGTGCAGACAGGGATTGTTGCACAGCTCAAGAATATGTAGTCAGGGTGGTAGATACAATCGACTCTCATAGACGTGGAATTATAAGGGGAAAAGTGCTGAATAGCTGAGATATCATTTTATTGTGTCCTCTGTTGTTAGATTATGATATTGTAATGCAAGGTGTTATCTTGTGCAAACAGGAAAAGATACCTATTTTACGTGCAACAGCCATCTGAATGTTCGATAGTTTATATACTATAGATTGGGAATATGAACGTATTTTTATATTGAGTAGCAACGGAAATAAGCAAAGACTTGTCGACCTACTGGCTGATATCTGTTGTACATTTTGTCAAACCTGTCAGGTCAGTATTTTTTGGTTTGGTAATCACAAACTGTCATTAAGTTGACTGTTTATGCCTATTATAGCGAATAGTTTCTAATGTGGTAATTGGACAATTATATAGATAATTTGTGCATGTCCACCTCTTTTACAATTCCATTGATATGTTAATGTTGGAAAAGATTAATGAGTGATATTAGCCCACCTACTATAACCGCCAGCCAAATGCGAGAAATAGATCGCCTTATGATTGAGGAATATGGAATTTCACTTGAACAGATGATGGAAAACGCCGGCAGGAATCTTGCTGATTTATCGATGGAAATTTTAAACAGACAACCCCGTAATGTAACGTCAAAAGTAATGGTGGTATGTGGTCATGGGAACAATGGGGGCGGAGGAATGGTTGCAGCTCGTTTTTTATCAAACAGGGGTATTGATGTTACCGTAATCCTTGCTGGTAGTGAAGATAAACTTAAGTCAATTCCATCCATCAGGTGGCAAACATTGAAAAAGTTGCCTGTTAAACTTGTTGTCGCTGATCATGATACTCCAATGCACTTATTTCGGGAAGCCGATCTCATCATCGATGCGGTCATTGGTTATAGTTTGTCAGGAAATCCCTATGGAATTCCCGGTGATATAATTCAGAAAATTCTCGAATCTCAAAATCAAAATGTATTGTCTCTTGATATGCCTTCCGGTTTCGATACAACAACAGGGATTCCCTATGATCTCTGCATAAAAGCTATGGCAACTATGACTCTTGCTCTTCCTAAAGAAGTTTTGATGAGTTCAAATGCAAAGAAATATGTTGGAGAATTATACCTGACAGACATTGGTATACCCCCATCCCTATATAAAAAGTTGGGATTGTCATCGAGCCCATTGTTTACGGAAGAAACTATTTTACGATTAACTGATTGTTAATGATTTTAACCTACATTATCTGTTGCTAAAATTACTGGAGCTAAAAAGAGCTCGAATCTTTATGGAATGTTCAAAAAAGTTTGGAACAAAAAAAGGTAGTGATAGTTTCGATATTTGAACATATATTCAAATAGTCATTAATTAAAAGGAATAATTATTATGAAAGGATCTATTGTAGCAAGTATTGCAACTGCGTTTGGTGCATCTTTATGTTGCACAGGACCAATTTTATTATCGGTGTTTGGCGCTACTACAATTGGAGCATTTTCCTTTATCGAACCTATTCGCCCGTATATCACCTTTTTGGCATTAGGTATATTGGGGTTTGCTTTTTTAAAAGTGTATAAAAAAGATCTTAATAATGAGTGTTGTGAAATAGATAAGGAGAAAGTCATGAAAAAGAACAAAATACAAAAACGAACTCTGTTGGGGATTACACCCATCATTCTGGCATTAGTGTTATTCCCATATTATAATGGCGTCCTTTTTGGAGGAGAACCTCAGGAGAATGACAGTAAAGGTGTTGTTTCCGAATGGACTATTGAAGGAATGACATGCCAGGGATGTGCCCGTGGGCTCCAGGGTGGTATGGCTGCGGTAAAAGGAGTGGTTTCCTGTGAGGTGAATTATAAGACAAATTCTATGGTTTGCACCTATAATGATAAAGTATTGAATTCAGAAAAGGTTGCAGAACACGTTGCAAAAATGGGATACAAGGCAATTCCAAAGCAAAAAGAAACAGAAGAATCAACTTCGACTAGTTAAGGAAAATGTAAATGAGTGACTGTTGTTCTATTCCAGATACAAATACAGAAAAAGATGAGTTGATCTGTCCTATTTGCGGCGAAAAGGGTAGACCGGTTAAAGCCCAGACGATTCGTTCTTTAACCAAACGAGATTGGGAAAACTATCATCTAATCGGTAACGGTTTTTATTGCACAAATCCCGGTGACTCCACAGTTTATTACTTTTCGACGATGGATGCTGTGGTGAAGAAAGACGATGTGGTTGATCGAGTAGGTATAAAGGAAACGGAAGAACCAATTTTTGTCTGTTACTGTTTTCGACACACCAAATCAAAGATTATTTCGGATTTTAAAGAACACGGATATTCGACGATTGAAAAAGAGGTTAGACAAAAAGTGAATGACAAATTGTGTTCGTGCGAAGTGACAAATCCTTCCGGGCGGTGTTGCCTTGGGGATATTCGGAAAACATTTCTTCCAATAAAAGAGGAGGTGGTTATATGATTACTCATGTTTCGCAGTTCAAATACATCAGGATATCTAAGTTAAAAGGTATATGGTATATGGGGGAAGTAATAGTCCCGAAGTTTCGGGACGAAAATACAGAGGATAGGGTATCCAATTATATCCATATACCTCTTATTGCCCCGAAGCTTCGGGGTCTCAATAATCATATATAAAAATAACCAACATTTCTCACTTAAGATAAGAAATGAAAATATGAATTTGAAAGACAACAAATTATTAACCCCATAGGGGTGGCATATTTATAGATATGAGGATAGAGAAAAATGAAACGCCGTAGGTGTGGCATATTCTATACTCAAGTTTCGCACATAGTAAGTGTTTTATATTTTAGAAGATGTTCATAAATAAAGTCATTAAATATCGTCATAAAAATGATGAATTTCTTATTACCGTTATTCTCTGTACTTTTCTTAGCGTAAGACCCGCCTGTCGGCGGACAGGAAAGTACCAAAAGAAACTGTCGTCCCGACATAACTATGTCGGGATAATTCATTCTAACCCTCCCTGCCTGTCGGCAGACAGGCACGATGGTTTGACGATAAAGATAATCCCGATGCATCGGGACTAATGCGACATGATCACACATTATACGAGCATCAACTACATAAATGACCGTAAAGAGGTGCGAAACTTGAGTAATCATTTGTGAGAGTATTTTTTTATTTCTTGAATTAAAGATTAGAGAGGTGATTTAACTATGAATAGCTTTGAACGATCGTGTATTCGATCATATGTCGATCACGAATTGATTTGTTCTTTAAGAGCCGATATTGCCGGTCGTGATGATTTGGAAAGACATGCTGAAATACTCACAATGTTGGGAGATCTGACACGGTTAAAAATTCTCTATGCTCTAAATAAAGGAGAGGAATTATGTGTATGCGATCTGGCTGATATATTGGACAGAGAAGTATCAGCAATTTCTCACCAATTACGTCGTTTAAAAGATCGGGGATTGGTAAAAAATCGGCGCGATGGCATGACTATTTATTATCGAATCAACCGGAATGAAGAATCTCAAAAGGCGTGTGAATTAATCGAGTCAATTTTTCATGGAGCCGAACATTTAGAGGTAGCCTATGAAAGTTGAGTTTTTAAGTGTGAGTTGTTGTCTTTGCAGATATACTTTGGAGTAAAGAACGATAAAGAGCTTTTAGGTTTCCACACTTTTTGATCAAGTACAAATCATGCATACCCCATATAAAATCATCAAACTTTTGGCAATTTTTATTGTGGTTCAATCACTACTTTGGAGTCAATGACCCCTCTGAAGTAATCCCACGCTTCCGGTCGGGAGTGGAATTGAAGGTGTTGGTCTTGAAAAGAATCAATGGGTCTTTGGATCCAACTACAACTTATCTTTTCTGACTCCCAGCAGATTTTCATCAGAATCTTCAAGTTCAGACGATGATAGCCATGTTGGGTCTATTTATCTACAGTCTTTTACTCCATTTGCAATATATGGACTTTCATCTGATTTGAACATATTATCGACCTTGCCAATCTTATATTGGCATCAGAATGCTGATCATCAGGACGCACACCACAGGACTGAAACTGTTTTTGGGATTGGTGATATTTCAATAGGAGCAAGATGGTTGGTTAAAAATCAATCGTTTGGTCCTGGGCAGAGACTTTTTATAGGTTTGGACGTATCCGTTCCAACAGGAGAAAGTTATGAAAATAATCCTTTTTCCTCAGATGCTGACTCGGTTAACCACAGGCATTTTGCTCTTGGAGACGGATTAGTATCTTCAACCGTTAATTTCGAGTGGTGGCATAGGTCTGAGTATTCCTATATTTTTGGGATTTCCGGGCGGTACTCGTTCCCTTGGAAAAAAAATGATATCGGTTTTCTTCCAGGAAAGAAGTATTGGTTAAATTTACATGCTATTCGCCAAAGACCGTTATTCGCGGGAATATTCCCTTATCTGAAATTGCTGATCAACTTAGAGACACCGGATTACTGGGAGGGAATTAAGGCAAAGAACTCCGGAGGTAAAATGGTGGAAGGAATGGTGGGTCTCGATCTTGAGATTAATGAAAAATTTACGGCGGTCATTTCCTTCAATATACCAATATGGAGAGAATTGAAAGGAAGTCAATTGGACTCATATACTTTAGCTGCCAGTTTTCGTATTCTTTGGCATAGACATTGATGATGAAACTCATTCAACTTCATATTGGTGGATAAAACTTATGGATAAGACACATAGTTTGCATCTTGACGCTCGGTATTGAAAGCTACATAAAACAATGCGTGTAATTTCAGCCTCTATTTTTTTTGTTTATCTGTTTCAACCTCTCGCTGCTCAGTGCGCCCTCTGAAACGCACCACCTCCTCCGGTCGGAGGAAGTGAGATCGGTGGCACATCAGTTGGGAACATAGGAATTCTATCCATTGAAGGAGATCCGTCCAATACAACTGGATTAAGTGCAGGCTCAAAACAGGTAAGTATTGCCTATACCGAAACAACTCTCAAGATAAGACAAATAAACTTTGTACCGATGAAGGTGGATAGAATTATCCGGTCTGTCACTATTTCGGGTGGTTTCGGCATCAGTACCGTTCTGAGTATTTGGGGACAATTGCCTGCTGTAAAGAACGATGCATCGAGCGGCTGGGTCACAGGAGATCCTGCATTTGGGTTTCGGTGGCAGCCTGTTTCCACTTTCTCAGAAAAAGGATGGAAACTGTTTCTGAATGAGGGTATAGTATTTCCATTTGGTAACCAAGATATCGTTGAGGCAAGTAACCCGATTGACGGAGGCTCATCAAATTCGCTTCTCGGGAAAGGTACTTATTCCAATAGATTTGTAGGAGAAATCTGGTTGCGACCTGAAAATCATAGATCTTTTGGAATTCAGTTGCTATGGGAAACGCCTTTATATCTTAACAACAACAAAATCAGACCTGGCAGTGTCTTTCAATTAAGTGTTAATGCAATTGATTACCGGTTTACGAAGCCAGGAATTGTACCGTATCTGACACTATCCTACCGACATCAGTTTTCTGATAGTATCAGAGGGAATCCTGTTCAGAATACAGATGGTTGGTTTATTCATGGGATAGGCGCTATTGATATTCGAATTAACACCAAAATACACACTACACTATCTGTAAGTAGTCCCTGGATCGTTGGAATTGAAGGGTCTGATATAAAACAATTGAATTTGGGATTGGCGTTAAGATGGCAGACAAATTAATCTGTATATAGCTATTTAAATTGTTTGACCTATCAACTGACTGATGCTTGTTTTATGTGTAACAGCCATCCCTGGTGGCAGACTCTTTGGTATTTTACATAAATTGAGATTATTAGCAGAACACATCACTCATGCGATGAATGATAAACAGGCAAGGACTTGTCCGTCAACTGACTGATGCCTGTTTTACGCTTTTCTTGACCTGACAGGTTTGGTTCAAACTGTCGCCCATCTGACAGTAAACTCCCCCTTATTTATGTAACATTTTATGAGATGAAAGCCAAGAATAAAAGACCGATCCGGATATTACTAAGTCTGTTCCTCCTTCTTTTTGTATGGAGTTGTTCAGATGATTATCTCATTGACCTGGGTGCAGAGTCCCTTCCTGGTACAGGGACCTGGCTCATAGATGAATCATATATCTTATGGGGCTGTTCAGGTCAAGATTGTATCCCGAATCTTACCAATCCAAAGATGGTTTCCGTATCCTCACCGGAGCTCAGTTACCTAAGTGATAATGATCTTGTCGTTGGGGTGAAAAAGGGAAATGATTATTTTGCCTTCCCACATCCTATCCTCGACCGGCATGAGGTAATCAATATGAATGACTACTCAATATCTTACTGTCCTTTGACGGGTAGCGCCCTTCATATTTTAGATGATAGAGGTTATGGTGTATCAGGTATGTTGTACAACAGCAACTTGATTATGTACGATAAAGAGTCAAATAGTTTCTGGCCACAAATGCTGTTACGGTCAGCTTCCGGAAAGTTTAGAGGAGAAAAGCTTGAGACTGAAAGAATGGTTGAAACTACTTGGGGTGTTTGGAAAAAATTGTTCCCGGAATCGCAAGTGGTATCATCAAATACAGGTATTTACAAGAATTATTTAGTATACCCATATGGGTCATATAAGACCAATAATTCCATTTTTTTCCCAATAAACAATGTTGATGACCGGCTTCATTCCAAAACTCGTGTTTTAGGGATACTATCGAACGATGAAGCCAAAGCATATACCATTTCTGACTTTGACAGTGTTTCAGTCATTCATGATGATGTGGGCGGGAAAAAAATTGTCATCTTTGGTTCATCATCCGATAACATCGCAGTTGCATACGAAACCGATGATCACTTTACGGTGAAAGCCTATGATCTTGAATCCGGAGTCATTCTATTCACGGATGACGAAACAGGAAGCGAGTGGAATATTTTTGGTGTGGCAGTTGCAGGTTCCAGGGAAGGGGAAATATTAACCACTGCTAATTCATTTATCAGTTTTTGGTTTTCCTGGGCTGCATTTTATCCGGAAACTTCAATATGGATAGTTGATGACAATGGTTAGAAAATTGACATTCCGGATTTTCATTGTTTTCCTCCTTCACAGTGGAATGTCTTTGTTATATGGACAGGCTTGCTGCACAATTCAAGGATTTAATGGAAATTCGAGTTTTGGAACTATTTTTGATTTTGATGGGTTGAATTTTGCCAAAAATTCTGAACGAACACAAATCCAATTTCAGTTTAACGGTTCAGATGATTGGGATCGAAACAGTTTCATCATTAATGGTCCGTTAATGGGATATTTTGCCAGCATCAACTATTTTATTAAACCCAATTTATTGGCAACGTCTGCAATCTCAGGTAATTTTTCCACCATTTCTGAAGAACTTACAGTTGGTGGATCAGAATCGAGTATTTCCTTTGCCAATTTACAGGCTCGTATAAATTGGTTTGCATCTGATTTTAAACATTCATTATGGGCAAGATTGACAGTGCCGTTGTATGAATATTATTCGAGTGGGGGTTTTCCGTTTCGTACCTCACCTCTTAACTCAATAGAGGTTGGATATGGACATTTATCCCACTACATAAATCAAAAAGGGAAAAACCGTATATTTTCTATAAAAGCCGATATTCGCAAAGACGGACAGTCAGGAAATCTTTACCAGTTTGACTATTATTCTACGTTACAATTTTTATGGAAATACGGTGTTTACAAAGACCTCATTCCGTTTTCATCGGTTTATTTCAAAGGTGGAGCATTGAAGATTCAGGAAAGTAATGTTTATTTATCTTCTTTTGATAAAACACATTTCACCTATGGTTTAATCGGGGGTGGATTAGAATATAGTCATTCAAAATGGACAGGCTTAGTATTAAGGATATACGGATTTTACCCTATCATACGGTGGTCTGATTTAAGGCTTCCCGCAGGATTTGATGAGAAACCTGTTTTGGGAATGACATTAACGAAATCATTTAGTCTAAAAAATAAACATTTGAAGGAGAATCCATGAAAAAACCTGCTCTAAATCCTATCGCGATTGTTGCTTCCTTTCTATTTGTCACCCTCCTAGGAAGCACGCCCGAAATTTTCATGGATCTCTCCTTCGAAAATGCTATTATCCAAGCAAAGGAACAAAATAAAATTGTTCTGGCGAAGTTCCATGCAGATTGGTGCCATTGGTGCAATAAGATGGATAACACTACCTTCAGCGATCCGGATATTGTAGATAAGTTACAAGAGTTCATTCCCATAAAGATAGATATTGAGGAGGGGGTTGGACTTAAATTAGCACAAGATGCCGGTGTTTCGGGATTACCAACAATTGTCTTTTTTGACGGGGATGGAGAGGTGATTGGGAAATATGTTGGATATCAATCACCCAAAGAAATGAAAAAAATCATCAAAAAAGTTGCAAAGACTCAGAAATGGAAGAACGTAAAAAGTTACTCACATTAGTTGGAATCTCTGGGCTCATTGGAGGACTATGTTGTTTAACACCCATTGTCCTTATTTTGTTAGGAATATCTACGGTATCATTTGCGGCTGAGTTGGGAGATGTACTGTATTGGAAATACCGGTGGGTTTTTAGAATATTGGGATTGGGTACGCTAATCGTAGCTTTGGTAGTTTATTATCGGGGTAAAGGGATTTGTACTCTCGATCATGTAAAAAGGAATAGGAATAAAATAATTAATACTTCCCTGATTGTTCTCATATCAGCCGTAAGTATCTATACAGTTTGGACTTATGTCATCCTGCATTATTGGGGAGTTGCAGTCGGTTTGCCATGGTGAAAAATAGTCATATAAAATTTCTCACAATTCTTCTTGTCTTGTTGTTAGTAGTAACAGGAATGAAAGCAAAAAACCTCACAAAAATTGGTATTTATAATCCCCCTAATCACGAATTAATGGATATTGAGATTCATGGCAATTTTGCCTATGTCCCTGCTGGTCTGGGAGGTTTGAGTTATGATCACAGTGATTGAAAACCTCATTGGTGAGACAACTAATGTAACTCCTGACGTCCTTCTACCGAAATCGCTGTCAATTTCCTCAATTTATCCGAACCAATTTAATCGTACTGTCACAATTGAGATTAACATCAAGAAGGATCAAGCCATTGAGTTGGAAGTTTTTTAATGTTAACGGTCGGTGGGTGGACACGATTTTTGCAGGGTGGCTGAAATCAGGTAACCATAGTTTTCAATGGTCATCAAGAAATGGGATTTTGTCCTCAGCAGGTTCCGGAATGTATCTGGTAATGTTAAAGGGTGAACGTCAGAGGATTTCGAAGAAGATTGTTTTATTAAAATGACCCGCTGATGGTCATTTGATTTTTTATTCCGATATCGAATATATTTTCACGAAATTATTTAGTGTATGAACGAAAAGTGTTGCTCAAATCCAGAACTTTCGGGATTTGAGTAAATAGGGGTCCCGAAACTTCGGGATAATCAATCACTCTTTTCGGTCAGACACTATCTAAACTGTAGAATCTCCAGTTGATCTGCAAAACCTATAATTTTTGTTTTCTTCATTGTCCGTTTTTTATCATTGAGATACCCCGAAATATCACGGTGCCAATCACAATCATACCTCCCACCAAAGCCCACTGACCCGGAATTTCTCCAACGATAATGAATACCCAGATGGGGTTCAAAATCGGTTCAATCATCGTGATTAAGATAGAAGATAAAGCGGTGACATATTTGATAGCTTCTGAGTAAAGAATGTATGATATCCCAAGTTGAAAAATTCCAAGAATCAGGAGGGCAGTCCAATCTGAATATTCAGTTGGAGGCTGACTGAACATAAACGGGAATGTTATGAGAAAAGTAAGAATGTTTCCGAGGAGAATTGACTGAATGGGAGATTCCGATTTTTGTTTTCGCATAAGAAGGGTTACCCAACCGAAAGATATACCACTGATCAAAGCAAAGATGTTACCCCAAAACCCTTCCGGACTTAATTGGTCGATAAAAAACAGGGATATTCCAAATATTACTATTATGACAAAAATCCAATCTTTGAATGTAGTCTTTTCACCCAGGAACCAACCACCAAAGATGGCGACCCAGATGGGTGAGGTAAATTGTAATAGAATCGTATTGGCAGCGGTTGTCATTTTGTTAGCAACTACATAGAGTAGAACGGTTCCCATGTAGGCGACTGCTCCTGCAACCTGAATTTTATTCCATTTAAGTTTCGGCTTTCCCAGATAAAAGTAAATAATTAAAGCAGAAATGCCGCTCCGGGTACCTGCAATGGCGAGGGGATTCCAGTCTATCATTTTGATGAGAAGACCTCCCAAACTCCATAAGAGAGCAGCCGGGATTAATAGTGTAACACCTTTTGATTGAGTGGATAGCATTCTCGACATTATTCAGTTATTAAATATTCCATTTTGGAGAAATCATATTATGAAAAGTAATTGAGGGGTTTAAATGAATTATTCCAAATTCACTAATTTTTGAATATTAATGACAGCTTTTCATCTATAAATTTGGTCATACTTTCAAATTATTGTTTTCTGGTTTTGAATTTGAAAGATCTGTGGTTAAAGGTAATTTTTGATCTGTTCCTCATATTCTGAAATAGAAAGGTAAATATTCATTGAATCCGTTTTTACGAAGCTTAACTAAACCTCAAAGGTTTAGTTAAGCTTAATACAGGAAGGTAACCCCGATGAGTCATAACATAAAGTTTTGTTTAAAGCAGTGGATCATTTTATCCTTGATATCCATGTTTCTTCCTTTGGAGGCAAATGATTATTGGCAACAGCACGTAGCTTACGAAATTCATGTTACTCTTAACGATTCTGCCCACACTCTAACTGCTCATGAGAAATTGGTATATACGAATCAATCCCGGGATACTTTGGAATTCATCTGGTTTCATCTCTGGCCAAATGCATATAAAAATAACAGTACTGCCTTTGCTAAACAAAAGCTCGAACATAATTCCACCAAGTTTTTCTATGCAAAAGAGAAAGATAGGGGATTTATCGACAGTCTTGATTTTACTGCGGATGGCGTATCTCTGGTTTGGGAATTTCACCCTGAGTGGATTGACGTCATTAAGGTACAATTATCAGAACCACTTATTCCTGGGGGTAGTGTCACAATTGAGACGCCATTTTTTGTCAAATTACCTGAAGTTTTTTCTCGTTTAGGGCACACTGGGAAGCATTATGAGATAACGCAATGGTATCCCAAACCAGCTGTGTATGATCAAGAAGGTTGGCATCCCATGCCGTATCTTGACATGGGTGAATTCTTCAGTGAATTTGGGACGTTCGACGTCTACATCACCCTTCCGAAGAACTATCGGATCATGGCCACCGGCGATTTGGTGGATGGTGAAGCAGAATATACGTGGCTTGATTCATTAGCACAGGAAGGTGAAGCACTGCATTCTTTGCGAAAAAAAGCATTTAAGAAAAAAATCAAAGCGATGAAGAAGGCATGGAAGAAAAGGGAAAAAGCTGAAAAGAAGGAAAGTCAATCTCAAGTTTCATCGAAAAAACAGAAAATAAAAACTCTCCATTTTCATCAAGAGAATGTCCACGATTTTGCCTGGTTTGCAGATAAAAACTGGATTGTTCGTAAAGGGGAATTATGGTTACCTGCCCGCCCTGCCGAACAGGGAGCAGGCGGGGCCGACTCAACAAGAAAAGTGACCCTTTGGAGCATGTATCTTGCAAAAAACGCTAAGCTGTGGGAAAACTCCATTGAGTATATCCACGATGCGGGATACTGGTACAGTAAGTTTTATGGCGACTATCCATACAATCACATCACAGCAGTTGATGGAGACCTGTCGGCTGGGGGAGGGATGGAGTACCCCAACATTACCGTCATCTCCAAAATGCCCAGTCAAGATGCCCTGGAATTTGTCATCATGCACGAAGTTGGACATAACTGGTTTTACGGGATTCTTGGATCAAACGAGCGTGACCACGCCTGGATGGATGAAGGATTGAACGAATATACCAATATCCGGTATTGGGAAAAGAAATATCCGGATCGTAATGGACAAATTATCATTGTAGATTTTATGCAAAATAAGTTGGGAATAGCAAAAAATTTGGATATGCGTTGGGTAATGGGATATTTAGGATACCAACAACGAGCAGTTTCTTCTGATGATCAGCCTATTGACTTACCAGCGAGTGATTTTCATAGGAGTAATTATGGTTCTATTGTTTATGGTAAAACTGCAATTTTTACTCGTTTTCTACAACATTATCTTGGAGAAGAGAAAATTGATATTACCATGCAGGATTTTTATGAAACGTGGAAGTTTAAACATCCTTCCCCTGACGATTTTAAAAGCTTCTTTGATAAACATATAAATGAAGATTTGAGTTGGTTTTTTGATGATGCAATTAATGATACAAAAGTCATCGATTATGCCGTGAGTTTACTTAATAATCAACAAGTGACGGTAATCAGTTTAGGCACTTTGTATTCTCCACTTGAAGTTGCCTTTTACAATAACAAAGGGGTAGAATTGGAACGTCGATGGATTGAAGGATTTGAAGGAACTCAAAGAATACCCGTCCCTGATGGTACTGATCGGGTAGCTATCGATCCTGATAATTATATGCCGGATATCAATCGTGAAAACAATTCTACTTCAAAGTCACTAAAGTTCAACTTTGTTTTTGATCAACCGACGTTTCATTCAAGAGAATTTAACCTGTTACCCTGGCTCGGATGGAACGCCTTCAATAGGACAACCCTTGGATTCGTGGGTTACAGTGGGTTTATTCCCGGTTTTGAATATGGTTATAGTATCTCACCCCAGTGGGATTTTAAACATGATAGAGTTGTTGGAGCAATATTAGCACAAAAGACCCTGTACAAGACTTTGGGATTCCGACGGTTGACGCTCTCAACGAGGGTAAGCGAATATAACGGTCGCAAAGGAGGGCAAATATCATTCTCTGGTTTGATTCGTGAACCGGTTGTCTCTTTCCCTTCGATTAACGTATCCGGCTCATTATTTTATCATGATATCGATTCCGTTGCGGTAAATCCACTGTATTATGATGACGGGACGTTTCTGGTACTTACATCTGAGGTGACCTATAAACAGAGAGTTGATCCCTTTATTTCTTATTCCGGTTCAATCGGTTTTGTAGCTGGATTGAAAGAAGCCAATTTTTTAAAACCACATATATCGGGTAATCTAAGATGGAGATATCATAAAAAACTAACAATGAATGTAAGAACTTGGTTAGGGACCTTTATTGGAGATAAAGATATTCCCTCTCAATACAGGATTTGGATGGGAGGAGGAGTAGATCCAGATTTTGTTGAGTCATTTGTGTTTAATCGAATGGCAGATACGGGAGATGAGGGTACTTTTATCAATAATGTAAATGTTTATGATGAACAGTACATTTTAGATGGACCCGGTTTGAGGGGATCCGTACCAAATTATTCTCAAGAAACGGCGTGGGGAATTAATATTGATCAAACTTTACCTGTGGGTCCAATCAGTCTATTCGCCGATATTGGAGGAGCTACAGATTTGCCAAGGAATTTTGTGGATGTGGGCTTAAAGATTTCGTTTGGACCTGTAAATTTATATTTTCCATTATTTCAAAGCTGGGATCAGAAGAATGAGAGGATAATCCAAGATTTCGATTGGCTCAAAGCAAGAGCGAGGTTTGATTTTCATCTTAAGCTTAATCCATTTTCAGGATAAAAAAACCATATCGGAATAATTTTATCTTTAAGATAAAAAAGTAAATTTATTTATACTTACTTATTGGTAAATTACTCTATCGATTTTTTCCAAATAAATCAAAATATACAATTATATTGAAAAACGCGGGGGATAAACTATCAGTGAGATGGAGTAAAGAGACATTTCTTAAAGACATGAGGGCTAAAACGTCCAGAGAAATTACCAAAATTGGTGCAGAACTTTGTAGTTTTGCCGAGAAAAATGCGGATGAAGTCTCTTGGGGAAGAGGAAGTGAATATGGTACCATTAGTTTTAAATCCAAATCGGACTTTGGTATGTTAACATTGTTTCTTATGACTTCAAAGGGGTACATCAAATTTTTAATCAATAACCTGAGGCAGAGGGAAGTACCGAAAGTAATTATTCGGGATTTTCTGGTAAAGCTTGAATCAAACTTTCTTAGAGATTACGATAAAGAGAATTATCCAGTTGACACGTTTGAAGATATGTCTGAACTGTTTAACACAATGTCCCAGGTAGAAAAGTTCAAACAGTGTATTGAAGGAGTTGCATATCGACTGAGACAATGATTCCATGGAAATAGTTTTAATTCTTTTAGCCTTTCTGGCATTCGCCGGATGGGCTTTTTCCTTTTATTTTCTACAGGTTTTACAGGGTAACCTACACCCGGATATCTGGTGGATGCCGTCGATATGTAGAATGTCAGAGAGTTCTTGCATATCGATTACCGACACTTTTTATGGAAAAACATTCGGACAACCCAATGCTCTATGGGGCAGTTATTATTATCCTGTAGTTGTTCTGGCGGTTATATTAATTCAAAGAGGTGTTTTTCCTATAGCATTCCTGATTATACCTGCTACAATTGCATTTTTATCCAGTCTTTATCTATTATGGGGTCTGTATAAACTGAAAACCGTATGTAAAGTATGTCTTGCTGTTCATGTGGTAAATATTTCATCCTTTTTCTTGGTGATAACGGTTATCGGGAAATAAGATCTGCATTGTGTAAATTAAAACAATGAAAATGTTAGCAAAATGGTGGAACCCACTCGAGGATAATAAAGTGCTTTGTACCTTATGTCCTCGATTTTGCAGGATTGGAGAGGGACAAAATGGTTTTTGTTTTATCCGTCAGAATGAAGGCGGGAAATTATACCAGATGGGATATGGCACCTCTACCGGATTTGCCATTGATCCCATCGAAAAGAAACCTCTCAATCACTTTTTACCCGGTACTCAGGTGTTAAGTTTTGGAACTGCAGGTTGTAACCTGGGTTGTCGATTCTGCCAGAATTGGAATATATCCAAAGCGAAATTGGATGCAGTTAGTTCTCAAGAATCTACTCCTGAAGATGTCGTTGAAATCGCATTAAAAAATAACTGTCCCAGTATTGCCTATACTTACAATGATCCGACAATCTGGGGTGAATGGGTTATGGACATTGCCAAAATAGCGAGAGAAAAAGAGATTAAAAATGTGATGGTCACTGCAGGATATATCACACCCGAGGCGAGGGAGGAGATTTATCCTCTGATTGATGCTGTCAATATTGACCTGAAAGCTTTCACGGAAGTGTTTTATCACAAGCTGACTTTTTCCCACCTTAAGGATGTGCTGGATACCATCAACTGGTTATGCAATGAAACGAATGTCTGGGTGGAAATTACAAACCTGTTGATCCCAGGGAAAAATGACGACATGGATGAGATTAAAAAAATGATCGAATGGATTCTGGAAAATGTGGGAGATGAAGTTCCTCTCCATTTTACTGCCTTTCATCCTGTTTATAAAATGATGGATACACCTCCTACTCCAAAATCAACGCTTATTAATGCTCGTAAGCTATCCATGAAAATGGGGATCAAATATGTCTATTTAGGTAATGTATTTGATTCGGATGGGCAGACAACATCTTGTCCTCAATGTAATGAAAAATTAATAGAAAGAAGCTGGCATACTATAATAAATATGAATTTGAACGGTTCAAATTGTTCTTGTGGACAAAAGATTCCAATTATCCGGAATCAGAATTTAGACACAGATTAACCCTGTGGAATGATAAGCAGGATGTATTTCTCACAGAAAAATGAAGTTCATTTTCCACTGGGTGAACTCAAATAATCGCGGAGATGAGCGTTTCCATCGGCCAGCTGGAGGTCA
>JADFPG010000052.1 GCA_022562455.1 Fidelibacterota bacterium
CCTGCGGACAAAAATATATTAACTAATATCTTTGCAATTTCGTTTTCTGTCATAAATATTCTCTTTGCGTTCTTGCCCGCCTGAATGACATAGTCGGGCAGGGCGTCCCTGCCTGCCGGCAGGCAGGTTTGCGAGATACATTTTTTAATCAATTTACGAAGCTATGTTATAGTTCTGACACTCACCACATAATCCAAAAAGCTGATGGATATGACGAACCAGTTTGTATCCATAGTGATTGCAGATTTTTTCCTGTCGATCTTCAATTTCTTCATCTATAAACTCAATAATCTTGCCACATCGGATGCAAATCAAGTGGTCATGATGTGAACAATCGAGCCAATGTTCATACTTCCATTTCCCATCGCCAGTATCCAGGCGGGTCACCAATTCATATTTAAGCAGGAGTTCAACCGTTCGGTAAACAGTCGCCCTGGATACATTTTTCCCACTATTTTGTAATGCAATAAAAATATCTTCTGCGTCCCGATGTTCCTTGTTGGAACAGACCTCTTCAAAAACAGTTAGTCTTTGCGGCGTCACCTTGAGGTCTTCAGTACGTAGTGCTGTCTTAAATTCCTCGATTCCTTTGTTTTTCATGACCATTTAATTGAGAATGAGTCTCGATTAAAATATAAAAGATATTCTAATTAAACAATAAAATTGAGTTCTTACTAGAGCTTTTTTAGATTGGCATACTTGGCAATCAATTTCTTTCGAACATTACCTTGGAAAATCACCGATATCTTCTGGTGTTCTCCGGCGCCATCTGTCCCTAATATCATCCCTTTCCCAAAGAGTTTGTGTTCTACCTTATCACCCCGTTGAAAGTCATTGAAAGCGGTTACTGTTCTAACTTGTTTTAGGATAAAGGAATCAGATCTTTTATCCCTCACAGTACGGGTGATGATAGCTGAATGGAAGGTTATTCTTTCTAATAATTCTTCAGGAATTTCACGAATGAATCGAGACACTCTTCCAAAGTCAGAGGCTCCTGTAAAACGACGACGATTAGAAGCATAATGCAGATAAACCTTCTCTTTTGCTCGCGTAATTCCGACATAAAAAAGTCGTCTTTCCTCCTCAAGACGGAGAGCATCATCGAGACTTTGGGATATGGGAAATAATCCTTCTTCCAATCCAGCGATGAATACTACCGGAAATTCCAACCCTTTAGCAGCGTGTAATGTCATAAGGGTAACTCTATTTGTCTTATCTGCCCACGTATCAATATCGGTTATAAGCGATACCTCTTCCAAAAACTCCCGCAACCCTGCGCCCCTATTCCGTTTACAAAAATCATGAATACTATTTTGAAGCTCTTCGATATTTCTCAACCTATCCGTCGCCTCTGCAGTTGCTTGATCTTTATAGAATCGAATCAAACCCAATTCATCGACCAAAATACCGACCAATTCAGAAGCATTGAATTTATCCTTCAATTCCTGGTACTTTTTTATGATCTGGTAGAATTCAATAAGTCCGGTAGCTTGCTTACCCTTAAATTCCATATCATCAGGATTTTTTAAAGCTTCCAATAAAGGGATTTTTTTCTTAGCTGCATATTCCTCACATCGATCGATGGTTTTTATTCCGATACCTCTTGCCGGAAAATTTATTACTCTTTTTAAACTGACCGTATCCAATGGATTAACGATAAGTTGCAAATAGGCGAGCAGATCTTTGACCTCTTTCCGTTCATAAAACTTAAGTCCACCTACAATATGATAAGCGATTGACCTCCGGCGAAGGGCATCTTCCAAAGCTCGACTTTGCGCATTCGTACGATAAAGAATAACAAAGTCCTTAAACTTCCGCTTTTTCTGCAGGATTTCCTTTTCGAGAAGCTCCAATATCCCCTCTGACTCTTCCTGTTCGTCAAAGGTCTCCATAAGGCCCAACATCTCACCATCTTGACTTTTTGTCCACAGTTTCTTGGGAGATCGGTAATTGTTATTTCGAACAACTGCCGAAGCAGCAGATAGAATGGTTTGAGTCGAACGATAGTTCTGTTCGAGTTTAAAGATCTCGCAGGACGGAAATGCAGACTTAAATTCCAAGATATTAGAAATATCTGCACCCCGCCAACTATATATTGATTGATCGTCATCTCCAACTGCGAAAATCTGGTGATGTTTAGCTGACAGCATCTTTACAAAAAGAAATTGAGGTTTATTCGTGTCCTGGAACTCATCCACAAGTACATACTGAAACCTCTCTTGGTATTTCCTCAGAATCTCTTTATCCTTTTTGAACAATTTGATGGGAAGTTGTAGCAAGTCATCAAAGTCGAGGGCATTATTTAATTTCAGTGATTTGTTATAAATAGGAAATATCTTAACAACAGCATTATCCAATGGCGTTAGGCAATTTTTTGACAGTTTGTTTACCGTTTCCATTCGATTCTTTAAAGCGCTGATACGATTTCGTATTGCAGAAGCAGAAATATCTTTAGAAATTTCTAATTTTCTGATAATCGATTTAATTAGGGTTGTCTGATCATCCACATCATATATGGCAAAATTAGAAGAAAATCCCAGGGAATGGATTTCTTCCCTTAGAATTTTTGCACAGATAGAGTGGAAAGTACCGATATTCAATTTCAGAGATTTAACACCTAAAAGCTTTAATACACGGGCTTTCATCTCTTTTGCAGCTTTATTCGTAAATGTAACTGCTAAAATGTTTTCCGGTTTGATACCCTTTTCTTTGATAAGATAAACGATTTTCCGGGTCAACACTCTTGTCTTTCCACTTCCTGCACCGGCAAAAACAAGAATCGGTTTATCCGATAATTCTACAGCCTGACGCTGAACGTCATTTAATTCCCATTGAGTGAATGATTTCATCATAACTATTGTAACTTTTTTCCCCTCTCCCGTTTATACTTTTGTCTGATTTTCTGAAAATCCCGTTTAGCTTTCGAATGATCTTTTTTCGTTCGTGTAAATGTGTGATACCCATCCCCTTTAGCAACGAAATAGAGGAAATCTGATTCCACAGGATTAAGTGCGGCTAATATTGATTCTTTACCAGGATTATTAATGGGACCCGGAGGTAACCCTGGGTATAAATAAGTGTTGTACGGCGAATCAATTTTCAAATCTTTGATTAACAAACGCCGAGGACCACCCTCAATAATATATTGTATAGTTGGGTCTGCCTGGAGTTTCATCCCCTGTTGGAGACGGTTGTGATAAACTGCACTTATTCCCGGCCTTTCAGAATTATAAATGGCTTCACCCTCAATGATGGATGCAAAGGTCAATATTTCTAACTCTGTAAAACCAAAATCTGCAGCCTGGGATTTCAGAGAATCCGTAAACAGGTTTCTATATTGTTTTATCATGGTTGTAATAATATTTTCCTCGGATTCTCCTTCATTAAAATAGTAAGTCTCCGGAAATAGAAACCCCTCTAATGATTCCAAATCCAACCCCAATTGGGAACGAACGAACCGTTTGTTATGACACAATAGAACAAATTTCTCCTTATCAATACCTAACCGTTTATGAAATAATTCAGCTATCTCCTCGATTCGGAGACCCTCAGGAATCATGACACGTCCCAACACTGGACTCCCGTTTACAAGTTGATGTATGATATAATAATTAGAACGGGTATCTGTCAAGGAGAAAACGCCTGCCTGGATTGATTTTTCATACCCCATCAGGCGGGTCGCCAAAATAAAAGAGTTCTGATCATTAATAACCTCCTCTGATGCAAGGGTCTTTGCAACATCCACCAACGATGTCCCCTTCGCTACCTCTATCTTTACCGGAAATGGCTGTTCCTTCTGAGGCCAGAATACAACAAGCCAATAAAAAGCCAGACCAGTAAATATGGCGATGGTTAAAACAAATCCTGCAGCTCTATCAAGCCTGTAATTATATAATTTTAACATGGTTTGAGGGAGGCAAATTTAGACCTATTTAGATAATAAAAACAAACTAATTTCCGACGGTAATTTGCCTTTGAATTCTGTACACCCCCGTTATATATTCTCCCCCGTTATGGCTAAAAAAGAACGAAAAACAGAGATACATTTATTCGATGGCTGGACGTATACAAAAACGAATTACCAGATTTTTGGAGTCGGGCTTCTGGTTATCATATCTGCTTATATCATCATGGCAATGGGTGAAGTCGACAGTTTTCAAGCCTTAACCATAGCGCCGATTCTTTTGTTTATCGGATACCTGGTCATCCTCCCTATATCGTTGGTATACAAGGAGAAAAAAACCTTTAAAAAGGATCAGTAGCCAAGGCACGGAAAATCGACCTTCCGGAAATTTAATTTGGGAAGGATTATAGTTTTTGACAAATTCAAAAAATTATTGGGATCGTAGTTCAGTTGGATAGAACACCAGCCTGTCGAGCTGGGGGTCGCGAGTTCGAGTCTCGTCGATCCCGCTGAAAACCAAAACCCTACCGCATGGTGGGGTTCTTTGTTTTCATTGGGGAAGTAAAAGACTTGAGTAGTCTCGCCTGCCCGCCGTAGCGAAACGCAGGAGGGTCGATCCCGCTGAAAACCAAAACCCTACCGCATGGTGGGGTTCTTTGTTTTCATTGGGGAAGTAAAAGACTTGGGTAGTCTCGCCTGCCCGCCGTAGCGAAGCGCAGGAGGGTCGATCCCGCACGATGTAAACCTCAGTGATCCCATGCATGGTTCGCTGAGGTTTTTTCATTTATACCTAACGAGTAAATCCTCTCACCAATCCCCATCTCTACAGTGTCTTCAAATATAGTTATTCCAGCAATGACTTTACGGAGTACCGCCTTACGGGTCGAGAATAGCAGCTCCGGAAGTATTCTTGACAAGTTTCTCATTATATCTCTTACTCATGTTTCGCACCTCTTTACGGTCATTTATGTACTTGATGTTTGCAGAATGTGTGATTATGTCGCATTAGAAAAATTTTATCATTGACGTCAAACCATCGTGCCTGTCTGCCGACAGGCAGGGAGGGTTAGAATGAATTATCCCGACATAGTCATGTCGGGACGACAGTTTCTTATGGTACTTTTCTTACGCTAAGAAAAGTACAGAGAATAACGGTAATAAGAAATTCGTCTTTTTTATTATGATACTTAATGACTTTATTTATGAACATCTTCTGAAATATAAAACACTTACTATGTGCGAAACTTGAGTCTCTTATAACATCTGTATCAAAAAATGATAATTCAGCTTCTATTATTTTTTGTTCAACATCTCTCTTCAGTTTTTGATTGCTTTCCAACATCTTCTTTAATTCATCATGAACTTTGACAGCCTGCTTTTTGAATAATTCTAAATCTGCACCTTCTAAACCAACAAACTTTTCTGTTTCTTTTTGGATCTCTTAATAAATAATATTCTCTTCAGTTTGGAGCTCTGCGAGTCTACTGCGATATTTATATAATTCTTTGTTATAATTCTTATGATACTACTTGAATCCAGCCTTCATTTAACTTGTTATTTTTTTAATTAAAGTGTATATATTTAATATAAGAAGAGGTGGAATAAAGAAAGATCAAGCAAGGTCAACATGCGTAAACCAGGTTATAAATCAGCCGTAAATTTTCGCGCTCTGTCACATAAAATATTAGAACTTTCAAACCGAGGTATTCCGAGGATTGACTTTCTTCGGGAAATATTAAAGATGTTATTGAACTTCTCTGGGTGCGATGTTGTTGAATTATGGTTTAGAGAAAATAAGAAATACTCTCATTGCAGAGTTACTCGACAGACTGAAGATTCTTTCCAATATAATGTTATTCCTGCCACAGAAAAAGAGGATGGAATAGTAGTCCCCTGCGTTCAGGAGAATTCAATAATCGATCGCCTGCGGGTGGATGTAATTCGCAGGCGTTTTGACCCATCTTTACCTGTTTTCACAACAAACGGTGCTTTTTGGGTAGGCAACACCGAAAAGCCCATAGCCCTCATACTGGGATCTAACAAAAAGGAATGTCAATACAACAATAGCATAAATGGAAATTCAAAGTCGTTAGCTCTCTTTCCACTTTTTATTGGTGATGATAGCATAGGAATTTTACAATTGATGAGCAGTCAATATAACTACTTTACTGAAGATGATATTCATCTTTACGAGGGCTTCATTGAGACTCTTGGAATTTCACTTGTGAATCAGAGTACGCAGGCAGCACTGCATGAACGAGTCAAAGAACTAACATGCCTCTACACAATAGCTCAAGTGGTTGAGCAACAGGATAGCTCACTTGCAGAGATTTTACAAGATATCGTTGATATTCTTCCATCTGCATGGCAATACCCAGATATTACCTCGGGGAAGATTATGCTAGACAAGCAGTTTTATAAAACACCTGGATTTAATGAGAATAAACAGAAACAAGCTTCGGATATTATTGTGAATGGTAAGCGACGGGGTGTGGTCGAAGTGATCTATAGGAAAATGCAACCAGAGCTTGATGAGGGTCCATTTCTCACAGAAGAGAGGAACTTAATCAACACTATAGCCAAACAAGTGGCGCTAATCGTTGAGCAGAAGGAGGCTGAAAAGGACAGATCAAATCTACAGGATCAACTCAGACACGCTGACCGATTGGCGACGATAGGTCAGCTTGCAACTGGTGTTGCGCATGAAATGAATGAACCTCTTGGCAATATCCTTGGATTTGCTCAACTTGCAATGAAATTCCCAGAAATCCCTAAACAAGTAAGTGAAGACTTAAAAAAAATAGTGGATGCTTCTCTACATGCAAGAGAAGTTATAAAAAAGTTAATGATATTCGCCCGGCAAATGCCACCCCAAATAGGTAAGGTTAACCTTAATCAAATAGTAAACGTTGGGCTATCTTTTCTCGAGTCTCGTTGCATTAAAGCTGGAATCGAACTGGTGCGATCTCTTTCACCTGGTATTCCGCAAATAACTGGAGACCAAGTACAATTGAATCAAGTTCTAGTGAATCTGGCGGTCAATTCTATTCAAGCAATGCCGGATGGGGGTAAGTTGACGATACAAACATTATATAGTAAAAACAACGTCACTTTGATTGTCGAAGATACAGGTGTTGGTATAAGTAAAGATATTATTAATAAAATATTCATCCCATTTTTTACAACCAAAGACGTGAATGAAGGAACAGGTCTGGGTTTGGCAGTGGTTCATGGAATTGTAGCTTCACATAAAGGTTATATAAAAGTTGAGAGCAGAGTTGGTCAAGGCACATCTTTCGAAATTCGGCTACCTATAAAACAGTTGTAATATATGGAGTTAAACCACTTTGACGATATCTTCAACTAAAAAAGAAAGCATATTGGTTGTAGATGATACGCCAGCTACTTTAGAAGTACTTCAAAGAAATCTCAAATCTAAGGGGTATGTGGTCTTCACAGTTCTGGGAGTAGCAGAAGCAATTGAAATTTTGGAAACTACAATGATTGACTTAGTTATAACAGATTTCAAGATGCCAAAAGTGAGCGGACTCGATCTGGTCAGACATGTCCGGGATAACTTCAAAAACACTGAGGTAATGATGATAACCGGATATGCCACGGTTAAAGGAGCGGTTAACGCCATTAAAACCGGGGCTGAAGAGTATCTGACTAAGCCTTTTACTGATGAAGAACTTTTTTCTGCAGTTAATCGTGTGCTTAACAAATTGCACATGCGAAGGACAGTGCAGATACAAACAGATAAAAAACCTTCTTCTACATACAACATGATTGGTGAATCCAAGGTGATGTTAAGAATTTTTGATGCCATCGCAAAAGCCGCATCTACTTCTGCTACGGTTCTCTTGTTAGGTGAAAGTGGCACTGGTAAAGAACTCGTAGCCAGGGCAATACACTACAACAGTCCACGGGCATCAGCTCCATTTATTGCAATAAACTGTGGAGGAATACCTGAGAATTTGATCGAGAGCGAACTGTTTGGATATGTAAAGGGTGCTTTCACAGGAGCTTCTACATCCCGCGCGGGTTTCTTCCAAACCGCTGACGGCGGTACAATCTTTCTCGATGAAATAAGTGAAACGAGCCCATCTATGCAGGTGAAGCTACTACGTGTACTTCAGGACAAAGAGATCTGTATGGTTGGATCGAGTAGAACACAAAAGGTAAATGTTAGAATCATTGCAGCAACCAATAAAGATCTTAATAATTTGGTAGCCAATGGAGTTTTCCGAGAAGACTTATTCTTTCGTATTAATGTTATAGCAATAACACTTCCACCCCTTCGTGAAAGGGGAGATGATATCCTGTTATTCATTCAACACTTCGCAACCCAATTCGCTAATGAACATGACAGACCGATTCCTAGATTTTCTGAAAAAGCTTTACAAGTCATTAGAAACTACAACTGGCCCGGAAATGTTAGAGAATTGGAGAATGTAATTCAACGTTTCGTAGTTATGACTGACAACGAATTTATAGAAGTTTCAGACTTACCGTCATTAATGCGTTTCTCAGCTCTGAGGAGCACAGGATTTGATCGGACTTTAGCTGAAGTAGAAGCTGAATACATTCGTAATGTCTTGGCAAGTGTGAAAGGCAATAAGACAAAGGCTGCGGAGATTCTCGGCATAGATCGCAAGACTCTTCGAGAAAAACTAAAAAAACAAGAACTCAACTCCCTATAATAGCTTCGTTGCGGAGAAAATTTCCCCGCTGATTCAAAACTCCCCGATAATCTTTAGTATTTTTCCCGGACTGTACCTAAATACATTTTTTTCTATAAAAGCGTCCTTCTTGCATTTGCTTAATTTTCCTTGAGTTAGCTTTTTAGGGTGACTGTTTGTGGTTGCCAATTATGAACGACAAGTATTGGCACAACAATTGCATATTCAACTCTGGAATGGGCCTCCGGAATCTACGGCGCCCAATACAGTTCGATTTTAACCACATCATTATACAGGAGAAAAAGAAAATGCCGAGAACATTTCAGGACCTCTGTTCGACCTGCAATAGTGTTCCGACCTGTGTTCTATTTAAACATGGTAAGCGATCAGTAATATACTGTGAACTATTTGATGACTACGTCCCACCGCCTGCAATTATTGAAATAAATACGGATGTGTCAATGACATCTGACACGCCGGAGGGATTGGAACCCAGAAATACAGGTTTAATAAATACAGAAGGACTGTGTTTGGACTGCGAAAATCGTGAAACATGTATGTATCGAAAACGTGAAGGGGGAACTTGGCAATGCGAGGAATATGTATGAGATATTTAAAAGCCCTCACATACTTACAATTACCTTTAAAGGGATAGTATAAATATGGATAACTGTTTTTTCAAATGCAGTAACACAAGCTCAATTTCAAAATGGAGGTAAACTAATAAGTATGACTAATTCTAAGTATGGCGATTACAGATTTTTAGAAAGCGTTGGGTTAATGTTTGATCGAGCGATCAGAGAAATGAACCTGCCTCCAGGACTTAGTGATCAGATTAAAGCCTGTAAATCCGTATATAAAATTCGGTTTCCGGTTAAAATCGATGGAAGAATAGAGGTCTTTACCGGATGGCGTGCAACCCATAGTGAACATCGTCTTCCAGCAAAAGGAGGTATCCGATATGCTCCGAATGTTAATGAACAGGAAGTAGAAGCACTGGCTGCTTTAATGACATATAAATGTGCGATAGTGGATGTTCCATTTGGTGGAGCGAAAGGTGGCTTAATTATAGATCCCAAAAAATATTCTATTGAACATATAGAAAAAATAACACGCCGATTCGCTTTGGAGTTAGCGAAACGAGGATTTATCAGTCCAAGCAGGAATGTGCCAGCACCGGATTTAGGGACGGGTGAAAGAGAAATGGCTTGGATTGCTGATGTCTACCGTCAATTATTTTCGACAGATATTAATCATCTTGCAGCGGTAACTGGAAAGCCCGTGTCTCAAGGAGGAATTAATGGCCGTACGGAGGCGGTAGGTAGAGGGATACAATATGTTTTACGTGAATTTTTCAGACATCCAGAAGAAGTAAAAAAATCCGGTTTATCAGGAAATATTGAGAGTAAAAAAATTATTGTCCAGGGATTTGGGAATGTTGGATATCATACCGCTAAATTCTTAGAAGAAGATGGGGGAAAGATCATTGCAATTATTGAAAAGGATGGTGCTATATATAATGAACAGGGATTAAGCATTGAAAATGTTGTTGAATACTTTCAAACTAATCAAAAATTGGAGGGTTTTCCGGATGTCACCTTCATAAAGGATGGAAGAAATGCCCTCGAATTAGAATGTGATATTCTGATACCTGCAGCAACCGAATTTCAAATTACTTCAAATAACGCTGATAGAATTAAAGCTCCCCTTATTGTCGAAGCAGCAAATGGCCCTATTACCTATAACGCTGATGAAATATTAAATAAAAAAGGTACGGTAATATTACCGGATATATATGTCAATGCCGGAGGAGTCACGGTCTCATATTTTGAATGGATAAAAAATCTTTCACATATTCGTTTTGGTCGGCTGGAACGTCGGTTTGATGAGCTTAAAGGAGAAAAAATAATTAATCTACTTGAATCTGTTTTAAATATCACAATTGATGATGACATGAAAAATGCATTTACTTATTCAAGTGGGGCGGTTGAATTAGACCTTGTGCGATCCGGACTTGATGATACAATGCGCCAGGCATTTCAAGAAATCATTGAGATAATGTATCGTGGAGAAAATCTTTTAGACTATCGAACTGCAGCTTACGTATCTGCGATAGAAAAAATTGCCCGTAGTTATATTGAGATGGGAATTTGAGATACCAAAAAGGTGTTCCACGATAAAAGGTAACCCTATTAGAGACTTTCTACATTAAGATGGCTTCCGTTGGGACTTCGAAAATTGTAAAGCTTGTATTAATAGAAACCTGAAGGATATATATGCCATTGTGATGGATATGTATAAGATATCTATATCCCACTTATAAAGAAAACAACTTTAAAAGGGATAGTATAATATGGATTCACAGGAAACTGTAAGGATTATAGAGAAACATAATAATAAGCGTAGTGCACTCATATCAATCCTGGAAGAAATCCAAGCTAGTTTTGGCTATCTTCCTCAAGATGCACTACATATTATCGGGAAAAAAATAGGTTGCTCGCTAGTTGATATTTACGGAGTTGCAACCTTCTACAAATCATTTTACCTGGAACCCAGGGGAAAACACCTTGTCTTATCCTGTCTGGGTACTGCCTGCCTGTCGCCTGCCCGCCGAGATTGGTCAGGCGTTGCAGATAGGAAAGAATTCATTTTGAAAAAATGTTGGTGATTTATATTCCACCCTTTTACGCAGGATGCTGTGCACATGATTTACCTTTTTCCTGAATATAAAGTATTGAGAGGATTACCTGATTACCATAGTGCTAGTACAGGCAGGATGGAGGATTTACAAACCAGCGGAGAATTTCACAATTCACGTTTTGAAGTGAGAAATGATAGTAATTATTAATAGATATCCCAATTCCCCTTTAAATAATATTGATATAACCTAGGATTTATAAGTGTATTTACTTCAATTTCAGATTTTTCTGAAAAAATGGGTTTTCCGAAGGAAAGGATTAAATTCATAGCTTCATTGTTAATCCAACGAGTTTCGATATTATTGAAATCGATTTTCAACAACTTAGCTTTTAATTGCAATTTAGGAATTGACTTAGAGCCTAGTATCCAACCCCACTCACCCATTGTAAGTACTTGATTATGCAGAGGGATCGTCTGAAAACCTGCGGCTGTCATCGTTTTTTCAATACACTGAAAGGCTTGTGTAGCATAATATGGACTCCCAGCTTGAGTGACTATAAGTCCCCTTGGTCGGAGAATCCGATAACATAATTGATAAAATTCAAGCGAGTATAACCTCCCTAATTCTACGGTTTTGGGATCAGGTAAATCCGCAATGATAATGTCAAAATAATCTTGCGAATCATTTAAAAATTGATATGCATCTCTATTAACGATATTAACCTTAGGGTGATTAAGAGCATTTTGATTTACTTCGGTTAAAACAGGGTGTGTTTGCCCTAACGTTGTCATAGCTGGATCAATATCCACTACAGTGATTTGTTGAACTTCTCTATACTTAAGAACCTCACGCACAGCACAACCATCTCCACCACCAAGGATTAAGACATTCTGAGGAAGTTCTGAAAGCTGCATAACCGGATGAACTAGCGGTTCATGATATAACCACTCATCAAGCGTGCTGAGCTGTTGATTCCCGTCAATGAACAGCCAATAATTGTTTTTCCATTGTGTAATCACGATCTTTTGATAACGGGATTGTTCTGAATACACAATTTTGTCTTTATATTTAACCTGTTCGCCGTAAAGGATAATAGGTTTCGAATAAATGAATCCTGCTACTAATAAAATAGAAATACCAAAAGCCATTCCACTTATTAAACTCGACCCTCGTATTTGAAAAGGTTTTCTTAATTTTAGGAACACAGCCACGGCAACGATAAAATTGATGGATCCTAGGATAAAGGGGGTGTAAGCCAATCCCAGATAAGGCAAACCGACAAACGCAAAAAACAATCCACCGGCAAAACTGCCATAATAGTCTTTCTCCATGACTGTTGCGATGTTCACCTTGAGTTCTTCAAAAGTATCATTAAGACGGATTACTAATGGAATTTCCATTCCAATAAGAATCCCAATCATAATAGCCAGGAGGTAAATAAAAAATCCAGTCGCGCTCGAAAACACCGACAAGAAATAGATAGAAATCGCGGAAAATGATGTAAGAATTGAAAGTGAAAATTCGATTAAAAGAAAATATTTTAGGAGCTGGACTTCAAGATACTTACTGATTCGACTTCCAATTCCCATAGAAAACAACATGATAGATATGATCATCGTCCATTGGAATACGGAGTTGCCTAAAAAATAGGTCGCTAATGTAGCAAGAATATATTCCGCTACTATTCCGGAAAGACCCGTTGCAAATAGAGCGTATTTCAGAATATTGGATTTCTTATGGAACGACATTGTTCCTTATGGATTGCTACTTATTTCAGGAAAAAAATTAAAACAATAACGATATATAGTTCATAAGCTCCATGTAATAAACATCGAGCTTCCGATATAGGCAAAAGCTTCAATAATCGCTGCACCGTGGTTTGGTTTCTCTTGATTAATTATTTCATCAGTTAACTTTCGACCCGGAAGTAAAACTTTATCTGCTAATAGCCTGACAATTGGTAAAAACATTAAACCGATAATCAGAGGTAGCCAGATATCATTAAGAGTATCTGTCCAGTTGAAAAAATCACCCATGAGCGCTGCCCGAATGATATTACCAATAGCTACTAGTGCACCGGCAAACCCGATCCCCACAGCTACATTGTCTTGTTCAATATGTTCATGAATGTCATAGGGCGTCATCAGGTTATAAATAAATGATACGATAACCATAACCACGAGTCCGATGATCCAGTAACCAACGGCAGTAAAAATACTCCCACCTTCGCCAGAAACAGCGCTAAAAATAATGAGTCCGGATGAAATGCAAATAGCCGCTTCGACGACACCGGTACCAGCATTTTGATCATCGATAATTTCCTTGGTTACACTGAATTTCCGTAAGATGAACCGGTCATTTACGAAAATGGAAAAATTGAGTAAAATAATCGATAGGATACCATAGATCAGAATATCCGTTAAATCCTCGATTAATCCTTCCGATCGTCCGATAATTGATCCACCTATTATGATGACAAGTCCAATAAAATACCCAGTATATGAAAGAGCAAATGCTAAATTATCTTTTTCGACCAGTTCACTATTTATATCAAACCTTGGATGAAATAAACGGTAGGCAATTTTACCAATGTAGAACAGGAAAAAACTGATTATTAAATAGACAACCAGAGTTAAGATTTTATCTAGAGACATAGCTTTTCCTAAAACTAATTGAGAGATTAATAGTGAATCATGTGGTTTTTAATTATTATCCACGATAGGCTATTCGACGCCTTACTATTTCCCAAAACCACCACTTCTTGAACGCATACCCGAACCGGTTTTATATCTTCCTGCTGAACGATTCACCCGATTAGTAACCCGTTGCTTGAAATTTGAAGATTTTTGTTTTATACCACTCATTCTTCGCTGGAAGGAAGAAGAACGGCTATTTTTATTCACATTGCCGTAGGTTCCATACGTGGGCTTACCACCCACAGTGGGACCATAATAAGGACGACGATAGCGATAGTTATTATAATAACCGTTATAATAACGTCCATTTACTGGATGAGCAAATAGATTAAACATGGTACTCATAAAAGCAAATTGACCGTAAAACGCCCAAAAGGAGGTCCCATCATTACGTCTGCGCCACTGCCCGTATTTTTCATTCCCGATGTAGTTAGAAAAGCCCGCGGGTGCAGGGGTTTTATGAATTTTCCCATCGGCGGTTTTAGAAACCAATTCCATTCCCACATTATTTTCATTTTTCCAGAAGAAATTTTTACTAACCTGATACTGCTCTGTGACCTTTTGTTCAGGAACACCATTTTTTTCAGTAATGATTTTATATTGGTGCATATGACGCTTGACAAAAGTTCCCTGAACATCCATATCATAAAGAATAACGGTATAGGTTTGCTCAGCCTCAAAGTCGCGAATAAATTGATCTAAAGGTGACTCTACGTAATTCCCTTTACAGGAAAGAAGAATTAAAGCAAGTACACAGATAACTATTTTTTTCATTATCCTTCCCCGGGTAAAATATTTGAAAATTCACTTTCTCTCACTATACGACCGTATCTGGCTTCGAATTCATCATCTCCCCATTGTTCGATCGTTAGGACGTATTCGTTTGATTCATCCTTGTATTCCCAACTGATAAATTCTTCCCAATTTTTATTTCTCACATCACGAAAATAGCCGGGATCTTCGGAATCGCGGGAAAAGGTTTTTCCATCATATGCCAATTTATTGGGTGGTTTTTCATTGGAGTTTATGTGATCCGCTAAATCATCATAGAGTGAGTGAAACTTGATCTTGCGAGAAATCGAATACACTAATTCATCATCCTCATCGATATTGAGGTAAACTGTATCGTCACTAGACTTAAGTTGAAATTCCTTGCTGAAACATTCGTTTCCCCAGTCATATTCGTAGGCGCGGACTACCTCCCAGGTATATAGATCGAAATCCAGTACAAACCCAACTTGTAGATCGGAAAGGACAAGATTAGTAGGATCGTATGGTAAGGTCTTCTTCTTTTTCCATCCAAATATCAACTGTGATTCCTTTCAAAAGTGGTATTGGATGTATATTAATTGAAATTTGCGCCCAGTACTATTGATTTGCAAACTATTTTTTTAATTTTGATTTGAACTCAGCAAGTAGCAGGTCACCGGTTGTGTCATTGCTGCTCAGAGCGCGATCAATTTCGGAATCCAGATTATTAGTAAGACCTTCCATTTCACCATAAGCTTCAGCGAGGGATTCATCCTCATCAATCTTTTGTTTCATACGCTCAAGCATATTAATGGTGCTACTGGAGTCGATACCAGAAAGCTGTTTATTGATCTTTTTCATCGATTGCGCGGTTCTTGCCCGAGCCTTCAAAGTAATGAGCTCATTCTCTTGATTTGAAATTGTCCTCTGTAACTTTTCTACCTGAACCGTCAACTTACCTATCAGTTCAGTTTGTTTTTCAGCGTTTACTGATGCTGTATTGGCCTTTTTAAGTGCATCATCTTTTTTCAATAATGCTTCTTTAGCTAAACGCTCACCTTCTTCCCGTGAAATAGAGCCCTCTTCCACTTTTTGTAAAAGTAAAACAGTTTTCCGCTCCCAATCCTCAGCTTGTTCTGTGTATTTTTTCTTATCCCGCCCCATTCCAATTCCCTGGGCTTTCACTTGGGCGAGAGCTTTCATGGTTTCGGACAGATCTTTTTTCAAATCCCGAATCGCCTGTTCAAACATTTTAATGGGATTTTCAATTTTATCAATGAGGTCGTGAGCTTCTGCCTGCGTCACTTTAAATAATCTTGAAAAAATACTCATGGTCTTCCCTTTTATTTACATATTTCAATCAATTCGTTGCCATACTCAGCCATGGCTAATCCTAGCGCTGAAAGTGTTCCCTCCACTTCGTTCTCATCCAGATTTTCCAGTTGTAAGGTATCGCGAAATAACAGCCGGTTTTCCTCAGAATCCAATACAAAGGCGCCATGCACTAGTTCACGATTAATTTGCATAAGCCTTTTATATGTCTCTTTCGAATCATTTTTGATAATACCGATGAATTGTTCGAATATCAGAATTGGATCTTCGCAATCAACTACTAAGTTCAATACACCATTATTTTCATTCGCAACAACAACGATTTCGTCATCAGGATCTTCCGATATAATATCATAGCCTAGATTAACAATATAGGACTTGGTCAATTCAAATTTATTTCCCATAAGCTCTCCTATTTTTGTTAAAGTTAAAAGTATAGCATGAATTTGGAGTCATAGTTTACTTTAATTATACTAATATTTTGTTTAATTTAATAGTCAGAAATGTAAGCAAATGAGAATAATTAATCATCAATACAGATTGTATAAAGTCTGTATTAGGTTACCTGACTTCTAACCTGGATTATTCGCCACCAAGACACGAAGTCACTAAGAGGATTTGTTCCAAAGGAATCCCGATGGGAAAAACAAAGAACTTACATATCTCTTGAGAAAAGACATTTGGTTAAGATTACTCACCGAACAAATCGGCACAACTAATGGATTATGAAGACTTTGTGTCTTACTCGCCTGACTGGGCGCCAGATCGGGCAGGTATGTTGAAGGGTATGCGAAACTTAAGTAATATACTATGAAACCAACCGGTACTCAACATTCCGTTGAATTCCAACAATGTGTGTCATCATTCCTAAAGAATGCTACTCTATTAGAGACCATACTTCGTGAAGGATTGAATCATGCCAATTTGAGTCATGTGCAGACGATTAGTCATCAATTTACGCCTGTAGGTGTAACAGTTTTGGCCATCGTTCGCGAGTCACATATTGCTATCCATACCTACCCTGAAACAGCCCACGTATCCATTGATATTTTCACTTGTTCGGATTCCCAAAAGCATCTCCGATTGCTGGAATATCTGCAAGAACGCTTCCAACCTCAATCTGTTCATACGGTAGAATTACAACGCGGTATTCCTCTTGCGGTTAAAAATAAAAGTTGGTATACGGCTTCATCAAGTGAAGGATTTGCTGTACGATACGATGTGAGCCATGTTATTGCTCAACAAAAATCTGATTTTCACCTGATTGATATTATACAAAATCCTGCTTTCGGTAAAATGCTGTTTTTGGATAAACGGTTGCAAATTGCTGAAAAAGATATCCCCTATTTTAAAAAGTTAACGGGGACTTCGATTTTGAAACCCAATATAAAGTATCATAAAATTGCCATTAATGGTGTAACGATGATTGGGTTGATTCCGGAGCTTACAAAAGCTGCAGAAACGGTTTATATAATCGATCACGACCAAGCGGTAATCGACCTGGTAAACCAATATTTGTTCCCAAATATTATAGACCAGCCCGGCGTTGAGTTGATATTTGGTAACTTCAATGAAATCACAAAACACGTTGGAAAATTTGATGTGGTATTTTCTACCGCAAACTTACCGGTTATGCCGGATACACAATTGTTGAAAAACAGCGCGCTTGAAACATTATTCCTTTCAATTTCAGAGAAAATGGTAGATGATGGAAAGATGGTATTTTTCGTAGGTAGTATTACCAGTCACTCAAAACAACTGATTGAACAGATAGCAGCAAACTATTTTTCAGAAGTCGAATTGATTACCACTTACATCCCGTCTTTTATTGAAGGACAATTGTTTTGTATCGCCAAAAAATAAACGAAAGCACATCATGATCGTCATGCTTCGAAAAATTGCGTATCTCTTCCAAAAACGAAGTATAATCATTATCTTGTACTTAGTAGGTTTATTTCTGGTTACTTCAGTCCTCATGCCTATTCTTGAAGGTCAAGACTCGCCAATAAGCAACGTTTTTGATAATGCCTGGTGGTTTATCGTTACGATAACGACAGTCGGTTATGGTGATATAACCCCCCAAAGCATTGGCGGGAAAATTCTTGCAATTATCGTTATGCTTAGTGGAATCGGTTTTGCAGCCGGATTGATTACCTATATTTCAACCACGATTGTTGATAAACAAAGAAAATCACAAAAAGGAGTTAACAAATTGAAAGTAAAAGACCATATCGTCATATTAGGATATAATCAAAACGATTTTTTTTCATTAGTCCAAGAAATACTAGCCGATACTCATCGTAAGAGCCGAGCGATTGTCCTATGCACTAATTCTCTTGATGAGAATCCATTACCAAATGAAATACAATTTGTGAAAGGCATTATTCATTCAGATCAAGTCCTGGAAAAAGCGAATGTACCGGCAGCTAATAGTGTAATCATTCACGGGAAAAATGATCAGGAGAATATTTTGGCAACATTGGCAGTATTTAACGTCAATAAAAAGGCTCATATTGTCACCTATATTGAAAATTCTGAAAACGTGAAACACATCAAGCGGATTGACCCAAATACCTCGGTAGTGAATCCGGATTTCGTGCCATTAATAGTTCAGGAAATGCAGGACAGGGGTACTTTAAATGTCATTAATGAACTATTACGTAATGATGCAGGGAATGAAATATATCGTGTAGATATTCCTGCAATCGATCAACGATGGAAGTTCCGTCAACTATATATTGAATTTAAAGACAAATATCATGCTACTATCATTGGGGTAAAAAATGAGAAATTAGTTTTAAATCCAAATCCTGATCTAGAAATCAGCGGTGGAACTTCTTTATTTATAATCGCTATAGACCGACCGCACCAGATCGATTGGGGAAAAATTGAGTGACTTATTCTTATATTAGTCTATAATAATCAAACCCACTCAACAAGTCTTTGTTTCTGTGATGTTAATGATCCTACGGGGGTGTCTTGATGTTTTGTGGAAATACGAAGATAGAAAGCAACCGTTATTAACCTTTTTGCCATAAAGGAATTTATAAACAAAGTTTGATCTAAATAAGCTTAAGCTTCAATCTACCTAAAATTTCCATTACCAGACTAATAA
>JADFPG010000171.1 GCA_022562455.1 Fidelibacterota bacterium
ATGGTGAACCGGTTCAGGAGCAACATACCGGTATAGATGAATCGAATCTTGTGTCAGAATGGTTTTGTTTTTCTTCCCCTCAAATAATTCATCCAATTGAATATGCTGAATCTTACTTTTTGAACCCACCACCTGACGTGTTATTTTCTTTGTGGGAAAATGATAAGACGTGAGCCACGTTTGCCCAACACTCTTTTCTATTAATCCGGTCCAGAAGGACTGAACATTTGTTGTATAAGGCTCCACGGCGATTTTTACGGTGCCGCCGCAAAGACCACCATCTTTGGATAAATCATTGTTGGTAAAATCAAAGGATTCCAAGGCGGACTGGTGATTTTCCAGCGATGCCATTGCAAGTTCAATCACTTCTTTTTCCATAGTACCGCCGCCGATGGTGCCGATGATTTTTCCGGATAAGCACACCAGCATCATGGGGTAATCTTTCCTGGGAACGGACCCTTTCCATTCCATGACGGTGCAAAGCGCGCAGGGTTCGCTGAAGTCAAACTCAACCAGCTCTTGATAAAATCGTTTTTCCATCAGGCGTTCAAAATTACGGATTATTGTTTATAAAAATCATGGCAGCTTCCAATGCTGCCCGTCCCAGGCTTCTTGCTTTATCTGATAGAATTGTGTAAGCAATTTCATCCCCACGGGGATCGACATCGGCTATTTTCAGACCGGGCTCCATGGGAACGGATGGATGGATTAATCCACGGACCATCCCTCGAAACGGAGACAAAATTTCCACGGATTTTCCAATGGTGCCCATGCGCTGACCCGTCTCAAGAATATCTCCGAAATCAATATTCCATTTTAATGGACCGGAGTCTGAGGCGTACAGGACACGCTGTGTTGATTTTCCAGCAATCGGTTCTGGAATATCGGTATTTTTCAGAGGAGCTCCATCATAAATAATCTTTCCAAGATTATGTCCCCGCATTGTTTCTATCACCGCATGACAATTATGCTTTGCAATAAAACCAGGCCCAAAACCAATAACATGGTCAGCCCATCCTCGGTAATCTTCATCATAGGATTTGATCATCCTGGCATCAATTAAAATGGTTGGAGAAAGTGAATGAAAGTTTTCAGGTTCATCGATAAAAACAGGGATAAAATCGGTGTGGACGAGGACATCAAATTGATTTATGTTGATATGTTTTCCCAGAATTCCTTCCACAGATGTTTCTCCATCGATAACGGCATCACTGAAGGTGACAGATCGCCGAATGGCCAGGGGGGGATTGATTTCACTGAGAATGACTTTAAACCCGGCTTTGGTGAGAGAGACGGCGGTTGCGCTGCCAATTTCTCCCGCTCCCCGAATCCAGATTAATATGTGTGGTTCATCAATTTTCATTTTGATCTGTGTAATAGGTGTCCATATCTAAAATAATTCCCGGGTCATTCACCGGGAAATAAGTGATAACATCTTTGTTTTGTTTCAATAATTCCCGCCCACCGGAATCGCCGGAAATGGCTAACAATTCATCACGGTAAATTTGTGAAAAAAAAGTTGGATGTCCACTGATACCTTTAAAAGTTGGAATTAAAATTTTTGGGGTAGTTGTTTCTAATTGAATCAATATAGTATCGATGGTTTCTTTTTCAATGAATGGTTTATCGCCCAAGCTAAACCCAAAATAATCGCAATCTTTTTTTGCGGATTCAACCCCTTTTTTTATCGATTGAGATAACCCACTTTGATATTGATTATTTTTGATAATTTTAATTTGTTTTTTGATTGATGAAGAAATTGCTGCAGTCATCTTGTCATACTCGTGTCCGATGATAACTATGATTTCAAAGTCATGATTAAGATACAATTCTATGGTTTGTACAATGACTGTTTTACCGCCAATCTTATCCAATAGTTTATTGGGTGGATGTCTCGTGGACGACCCGGCGGCGGGGATAATCATCGAAATTTTCATGAGATTGTTTTCCACCAGGCCTGATGGATACTGCCAAAGAATATGGAATCCGACCTAACCTTGGCTATGGATGTTGCCAATGCATTTGCTGCTTTATGGAATTTGTCTGCCTTGTTGATGAAATAGATTTTTTGAACTGAATCCGGTATTTTTGAAAGGTACCCCTGCTTATCCGTTACAACTTTTGTGATTAATGGAATATCAATTACCGTATCATCTTGAATATCCCAAAGCGATTTGAACAATTTAAGCCGATGAACCTTCCCGTCGTTTAGTTTTGTATTGATTACATCAGCGCCGATAACAATAATGACATGGGTGGCAAAATCAGGTACAACGGGATCCCAATGACTATGAGCTTTTAAGGGCAAATTCCTTGAACCGTCACATTCAAAAATTGTTACGTCTGCTTCCGGGAGAAAGGATTCCAATTGAGCGATTGAAATCCCTTTATATTTATTATCTTTGATCCGTTCCCGGAGGAGATAAACAGGGTTTTGAGATTTAAACATTTGCGTTAAAAATATTTCTCCATTAGAACCTGTCAGATGTAAAGGGATATTGTTTGTAGGTCCTGCTTTGGTAATGGATGTCATCAATACATGATTATTTTCGGTTACAAATTCTTTTCCCAATTGATACATGAGCGATGTTTTGCCGCCGCCGCCCAATAATGCAACACATAGCTTGGGAATACCTTGGGGCACTTTGGGTAAAATATTCAGAAATGATTGTGAATGAGTCATAAGCTGATTACAGGGAATAAAATTAACCATTTATGGATATAAATAACGTATTCGAATAAATTGATTTGTCATGGTTATTTTAGGAATATCAACATCATTATATTAATTTTCGGGCAGATATGTATCCATTCTGGAATGGAAAAAAGGGCCGGACGGTTGTCTCGCCCTTTTTTTATTGCTCGATGGTGCAGGAAATGTATATTCAAATAGATTAAAAAGTCAGTAATGATGATAAAAAAATCAATAGTTAGCGGGAAAATTGTTGATGTGATTAATCGCCGTATTTTTTCGGGCGAGATTCATGTTCTTGATGGTGTCATTAAACGGGTTGAAGAAACCGATTCTGTGGATAATCAATATATTCTTCCCGGGTTCATCGATGGGCATATTCATATTGAAAGCTCCATGCTTGTTCCGTCAGAATTCGCCCGGATTGCTTCCGTCCATGGAACAGTAGCAGCTGTTTCTGATCCCCATGAGATTGCAAATATTCTCGGCATTAGCGGTGTGGAATTCATGATTAAAAATGCATCCACCGTTCCCTTTAAATTTTATTTTGGCGCTCCGGCTTGTGTTCCAGCAACGCCATTTGAAACTGCCGGCGCAGCAATCAATCACAAAGACATGGAAGTCTTATTTCAAATGGATGATATCCTCTATTTATCAGAAATGATGAATGTGCCGGGTGTACTGAATGATGCACAAAGCGAAATGGAAAAGCTGAATCTTGCTCGGAAATATGGAAAGAAGGTGGATGGTCATTCCCCCGGATTGCGTGGTAAGGATGCAGAAAAATATGTGAGATCGGGTATTACCACAGACCACGAATGTGTGACCATTGAAGAAGCCCGGGAAAAGATCAGATATGGAATGACAATTCAAATTCGGGAAGGATCAGCCGCCCGAAATTTGGATGACTTGATGCCCTTGATTGATGAACATCCCAAAAAGGTCATGTTCTGCAGTGATGACCGTCATCCGGATGATTTAGTAGAAAGTCACGTGCGTCACATGGCGCTTCGGGCTAAAAAGGCCGGACATGATTTATTCAATATCCTTCAAGCCGCATGCGCCACAGCAGTGGAACATTACGGGTTGGACGTTGGCCTACTTCAAAAAGGCGATTCAGCCGATTTCATTATTGTGGATAATTTAGATGAAATGAATATTCTATTCACTTTTGTTAACGGAATAAAAATCGCAGATATAAACGGACCGCTTCTTTCAACCCAAACAGTGGAAAAGATAAATGTGTTTAACGCAGCGAAAAAATCTGTTAATGAATTTTCAGTTATTACCGGGCAAGGAAAAATCAGAATCATTAATGTCATTAATGGACAACTCATCACAAAATTATCCTTAGAAATACCAAAGGTCGAAAATGATTTTGCCATACAGGATATTGAACGCGATTTACTGAAGATTACAGTGGTAAATAGATATAAGAACGAGAAACCGGCCGTGGCTTTTATTCGAAATTTTGGATTGAAATCGGGCGCCATTGCATCATCGGTGGCCCATGATTCCCATAATATTATTGCCGTGGGCGCAACCGATGAGGATCTTTGCAAAGCAGTTAATCTGGTCATTAAACATAAGGGTGGTGTTTGCGTTGTGAACGGGAACAATGAAAATATGATTCCGTTACCCATAGCAGGAATCATGAGCGATGGCAATGGGTACGACGTGGCAAAGCAATATGCAGAACTTGACCAACTTGCCAAAGATATGGGATCAACTTTAAATGCTCCCTTTATGACACTTTCCTTTATGGCGCTTTTGGTGATTCCTGAATTGAAGTTAAGCGATCAAGGATTATTTGATGGGAAGGTGTTTAAATTTACACCACTATTTACAGGTTAATCAGGCAGGCTGATAAAAATAATGGCGGGATTTTTCCTCATTAATGGATGAAAAGGAAAGTTGAATACTAACTTAAAAATAGCAAGACTTGAGTCAAAAACCCGCCGGTTGGCGGAGGCTTGACTTAAGAATTGCGGACAAGAATTGTGGCTGGTGGTGAAATTCATCGTTCTTAACTCACATCCTTCGGATTGTAAGTCAAGTCCGATTTAAGGCGGGAACATAGGCGTGAAGTTCGATTATTATAAACTGATATTTACATAGTATGTCGAATATTCTCTACTTACTATGCATAATATGTTTTAAATTATATCGTGAATACACTGCATACATTACCGAATATCATTGATTACCAAACGCTAAAAGGCGCTCTGGTATCCTATAAATCAAAACGGGATAAAATT
>JADFPG010000172.1 GCA_022562455.1 Fidelibacterota bacterium
CGCAGTGTGTTATAAGTCCGATGGTGAAAACTCACGATAAAAATATAGAAATGTCGTGATATAATCCGATTACTGTTTATACATTAGACCATTCATTCACAACGCAACCCCTTAGCGAGAATAATATGAAAGAAAAGAAAAGAATTGTAAACATAATGAGTTTGATAAGTTTAATTCTGACATTAAACTACACGGTAACTCAAGCTCAAGATCGAATTACAGGGCGCCATTTTGCAACACGATCGGAAATTATTGCAAAGAATGGAATGGTTGCCACGAGCCATCCATTAGCCACTCAGATAGGCTTAAATATTTTAATAAATGGTGGAAATGCAATCGATGCTGCCATTGCAGCCAACGCAGCTCTGGGATTGATGGAGCCGACCGGAAGCGGTATTGGCGGTGATTTGTTTGCGATAATATGGAGCGCGAAAGATAAAAAGTTGTATGGTTTGAATGCCAGTGGCCGTTCACCTGAAAAACTAAACTTAAAGTATTTCACTGATAGGGGCATGACCAAGATTCCACCTTATGGTCCTTTACCTGTTACCGTCCCGGGTTGTGTTGATGGCTGGTTTGAGATGCATGGCAAATTTGGAAAAATGGAGATGGAACACGTCCTTGCACCTGCTATTAAGTATGCTCACGAGGGTTTTCCCGTCACAGATCTCATTGGATATTATTTGACAATGTCATCAAACCGGTTTAAGGATTATCCAAATTTTGCAAATACGTATATGGGTAACGGTGAACCTCTAAAAAAGGGTGATATCTTTAAAAATCCTTTTTTAGGCGATACATACGAAAAAATAGCCGTGGGAGGTAGAGAAGCTTTCTACAGCGGAGACATCGCAAAAACCATCGCAAATTTCATACAATCGCAGGGAGGATTATTGAGTGAAACAGATTTAGCTAACCATAAATCCGAATGGGTGGAGCCGGTTTCTATTAACTATCGAGGCTATGATGTGTGGGAATTGCCTCCTAATGGACAAGGAATCGCTGCGTTGCAAATTCTGAATATCATGGAAGGATACCAGGTAAAAGAAATGGGTTTTGGTAGTACGGAATATGTACATCATTTTATCGAAGCCAAGAAACTAGCTTTTGAAGACCGTGCAAAATATTATGCCGACCCAGCATTCAACAAATTACCCATTGATCAATTGATTTCAGAAGAATATGCCGATGAACGCAGAAAACTCATCAATGGCCGGGCAGCCAGGAGTTACGATGCGGGAAAACTTGAGCAGGGTAATACGATTTACCTGACAGTCGCTGATAGATACGGTAATATGGTATCACTTATTCAGAGTAATTATCGTGGCATGGGTTCCGGTATGGTTCCACCCAACTTAGGTTTTATGTTACAAGATAGAGGAGAACTGTTTTCATTGGAAGAAGGACACTTCAACATGATTGAGCCCAATAAACGACCATTTCATACCATTATTCCCGCTTTTATCACCAAAAATGGAAAACCTTGGGTAAGTTTCGGATTAATGGGGGGAGCAATGCAGCCACAAGGACACGCTCAAATTGTTATGAACTTGATTGATTTTGGTATGAATTTGCAAGAAGCAGGGGATGCGCCGCGTATGCAGCATACCGGTTCTTCGGAACCCACGGGTGGAAAAATGACAGATGGAGGTCAGGTTCTACTCGAATCCGGGTTTGATTATGAGACAATTCGAGGATTGATGAGTAAAGGACATAAAGTCAGTTTTAGTTTGGGCAGCTTCGGTGGCTATCAAGCAATTATGTGGGATGAAGAAAAGGGTGTTTATTATGGCGCTTCAGAGTCAAGGAAAGATGGACAGGCCGCTGGTTATTAACTCATCATCACTCACAGGATATAAAAGCCATTAAAACGCCATTTATACTGACTTGCCATCCGATGTTTGAGATTGAGAGTTGCCCAAACAATCGGGGCCAATTCACTTGTGATACCATTAACATAATGGCAGCAATATATTTTGTAATATTTAATATGATTTTGAAAAACATAAAAATCACTTGGAGCAAATATGCCTAAAACCATTTTGTTGTTACTAACGTATTCCTCGATGATATTTACCGGTTGTGAAATTGAGACCGATAAAAAAGCAGGAACCGGGGGCATTGTCATCCAAGCCTTCGATGCACCATTTGAGGGTAATGTTGAACATATTTATCTAAATGTGATCGAAGTAAGCGTACATAAAAGTGGATCGGGGAGCGACAGCGATACTTCATCACCATGGATTATTTTAAGCGATGCGGATACCACCATCGATTTTCTTGAATTGGTTAATGGCCAGATGGCTACCCTGATCCAGACTGAACTGGAGGTTGGACAGTATTCTCAGCTACGGATACTATTGGGTGATAGTTCCAACATTGTAGTGGATAGCATTGCCTATGAATTGAAAGTTCCCAGCGGCAGCCAAACTGGAATTAAATTAAATTTGAATTTTTCAATAGAGCCAGATGAGATCATTGAGATCTATTTGGATTTCGATGCTGCGCGATCGATAAGCAAACACCCCACCCAAGACCGCTATACAATGCGACCAACCTTCCGAGTTTTCAAGAGTGTCCTGTCCGGAACAATCTCGGGTACAATCTCTGATACATTCGGCATAGGTATAGGAAATATATCTGTCTATTCTGTAACCGGTAGCGATTCGCTTGCCACACTATCAAGTGAGTCAGGTGAGTATAAATTTATTTTGCTATCCGGAACCTATACTATTTCTGCTTCTGGCTATAACTTAACAGCTGATACAACATTCCAGGCCATAGTATTGAACATCGGTGACGAGTTGGTGGGCTACGACTTTATTATGGAATAACCTATTCTTACTGTTAACTTCTAATATTCATTAGTTAAACAAATCTTTTTAAAAATGTCTTGATATAATAATTCCATTATGTTATTTTAGGGCTCCATAATAATTTCATTATCAATTATAGAAAAACCATAATGAATCAACATTGCAAAATCTGCGGATGATAATGAATTCATTATCATCTATGGAAATATAATAATAGATTCATTGTATTAATGTAAAAAGCAAAATTTGACAGAGAATAATGCATGAACATTTGGGCATATAATCCTTATCAGCTTAAAAACAATGAGTTGAAGCAAACCTTCGTTGGTCGTGATGATTTGTTAGATGAATTAATTCAGCACCTCCGCCAACAAAAGGGGCGTAAAACATCACATCATATACTAATCACCGGACCTCGAGGGATTGGTAAAACATCAGTCTTGCTGATATTGAACTTGCGGGTTAGAGAGACCCAGGGGTTATGGACATCCTACCAACCGATTCTCTTTGCTGAGGAAGAACATGGTATCACTGAATCAGCGACACTTGCACTCAGAATACTGGAAATTTACTCCAGTGAAAATTCCGATTATCTGCCAAGGTATGACGAAGCAAATAAAAATCCCAAAGAAGCAATGAGCATCCTGCGTGATGTACGGAAAAAAGATGGACGAACATTCCTACTTCTCTGTGATACTTTCGATAAATTGGCAGAACGAATCATCCAATTTGGTGGTGCGGAGGAAAAATCGGAATTGAATCGGTTTCTTACCAATGCTGGTTTTCTAGTTGTGGGATCTTCACTTCATTCATCAGGGAAAAAGTCGTCCCAATGGGTGTATGAACGATTTCAAATCAAAGAAATGCAGCCTCTAAGAGAGGCTTACAAGCTCATTCACCAAAAAGCAACCTTCAATAAGGAACAACTGATCGGAGAACCAAAAACAACTGAAAACCAAAACGAAATAAAGCGTATTACTCAACTACTAAAAAGTCTACCTTTAGCAACCTATCGCAAGCGTATCAACACCATTGCATATCTTTCCGGGGGGAATCCCCGTCTAATAGTCTTCCTCTATGACTGTCTGCTTCACACTGAAATACTGTCGCTGACTGAAATAGTAAAAAAAATGTTAGACGGACTCACGCCGCTTTACCAGGGGTTAATAGATACCGGATTAACACCCGAGGAACGCCGAACCATTAATGCCATTGCTCGAAACGGTGGTAGTGTTTCTAGTGAAGAGCTAACTAATTTATTAAAAATTCCTAAACCAACAGTGATCACTTATCTGAGCCAGCTTAGAAAAACAGATTTGGTAATAAAAACAGAATCCGGAAGATTTGAGTTGAGCCCACCCATTTTTCAAATCTGGTATGAAATGCGTTACATGGCACAAGAGGCAGAGAGGAGTTTTGCACTATTACACTTTCTTGAACTCTATCTTTCCTCAAAAGAGAAACGTAAGTATGTGGAATATGTACACCAGCAGTACCGTCTCACGCTTGGAACTGATAACCGTGGCACAGAAACATCCCGAGTAGAACGAGCTATGAGTGATATGTTTCTCTCTTCCCAATTATTAGATATCGAAGACCCACGCTGGCAGGATATTACAGAGGATATTCTAGCGTTTATACGTGATGGATTGTACGATAATGCATCTGCAAAGTTGAAGGTTCATATTGCCGAAAGCCGACGGAAGATGGAAAACCACAAAGTCGCAAGGTATCTCTTGCTCCGTTCAGTCTGTCTGCAAACCAGATTTAAGTATAATGAAGCGATTAAACTTTTGGAAGAGGCAGAGGTTACTGCAAAGACGCTACCTAATAAACGCCTCCTTGTGGCCGAAATAACAAATCGTCGTGGTAGTATCTATAGAGATCAACACAGGTTCGACGAAGCATTAGAACTCTTTCGTGAAGCAATGAAGCTCGTCAAATCACAAAAGGGGAAAAGTGCTCAAAAAGTAAAGGCGGATATTTTGGAAGAAGCCGGCAAAAAATCTGCCTCATTGTTGGAAAAAGCGAAGAAAGAGATCGCCGCCGAGCGGTCGGACGCTATCAATCAGATTAAGCAGGTGGTCGTGGA
>JADFPG010000173.1 GCA_022562455.1 Fidelibacterota bacterium
AAACAATTGCGAAAAGAAGTTCCATACTCATACTTATTTTACAATCGATTTTAGAATTGGATGTAAAAATGATCAGAGGAATCTGTTTTGTTAACTTATATAATTTATTGTGAAAATCGAAATAATTATTTTTAAGTAAACTCCAATCCATCCAGATGGCAGAATAACTATCTACAGCAACATAGCTTAATGCTGATATCCAATCGTGAACCACCAATATTTCGGAACGATCCTCTGGAGAAACGTCTTTGATACCTATTTTAAGCTCATTTATAAGGAGCTTTTTATTATCTTGACTGGAAGGATTAATGCCTACAATAAATTTCATATTCGTGGAATCCTTCGGAGATTTATCATGCAAATGTAATCCTGACCACTTCTTCAACAGATGTCTGTCCCGTAGAAACATATTTTAAAGCTGATGTTTTCAATGTGATCATATTATTTTTCACAGCGGCATGTTGTATCTCTGTAGCCGTAGCATGTTTATTCACCATTTCAGCAATTTCTTCAGTATTGATTAATAGTTCATATACACCTGCACGACCGCGATATCCTGAGTTCTTGCAGTGGGCACAACCAACTGCTTTAAAGATATTTCCTGTGAATTTCCCTTCAATTCCCATGGAATTAAGTATTGTGTCCGTTGCTTCGATTTCCTGTTTACACCGAAGGCATAATAGTCGTATCAACCTTTGTGCAAGAACTGCCCTGACTGAAGAACTGACAAGAAAGGCATCCAAACCCATGTCTAATATTCGTGTGAAACTTGACGCAGCATCATTTGTATGAATCGTGCTAAAAACCAGATGGCCTGTCAGCGCAGCGCGTAATGCAATCTCGATTGTTTCAACATCCCGCATTTCACCAACCATCAAGATATCCGGGTCCTGGCGAAGCATAGACCTTAGGGCGCTGGAAAAAGTCATTCCTGCCTTTGCATTTACTTGAGCCTGATTGATGTTATCTAATTGATATTCAACAGGATCTTCAATAGTCATAATATTAACTTCTACCGTATTCACAAGATTCATTGTTGCGTATAAGGTAGTTGTTTTTCCACTCCCCGTTGGACCTGAAACAAGTATGATACCGTTCGGAATGCGGATGACTTCTCTCCATTTTTTCAGAATATCTTCGGAAAAACCAAGCTTATGTAATTCAATTTTCCCTCGTGATTCATCCAGGATTCTCAAAACCACTTTTTCACCTGATACAGCAGGAAATGATGACACCCTCACATCTACTTTTCTACCATTTATCTCATGACTGAATCTCCCGTCCTGAGGGACTCTTGATTCTGCTATATCCATATTTGCTAATATTTTTACACGGGAAATCATCGGCGCCATAGATGATCTGGGAATTGTATAATATTCCTGTAATACGCCGTCAACCCGGAAACGGATGCGGACATCATTTTCACGCGGTTCAATATGAATATCACTGGCTCCCATTTTGATAGCCTCATTAAATAACATGTCGACCGCTTCAATTATTTCCGTTTCCTCACCAATTTCCTTGGAGACAATTCGAGCTGTCTTATCTGTCTTCCCACCGGTTTTAGAAATATATTGTGCTGCACTGTAATAAAGGTCAATCGCCTGTTCAATATCGGATTCCGTTGCTAGTACTAAATTCACCTCCATACCTGTATTATCACTTACATCATCAATCACTCCAATATTTAGTGGATCGGCAATGGCAACGGTCAATGTTCTCTCAATAATAAATAATGGCATAATTTTCTCTTTTAATGCCATCGTCTCATCTATCGTTTTCAAAGCTTCAGGTTGAATTTCATAGTTCAATAAATCTAAATATGGTAGTTTTATTTGGTCACCAAGAGTTAGAACTATTTCTTTTTCGGTTAATAAACCCAACTCAATAATTGCTTTACCAAGATAAATATTCCTATTCTGTTTATATGCCAAAGCCTCTTCCAACTGATTTTCATCAATTTTCCCTGCATCAATAAGAATCTGTCCTAATTGTTTTTTACGCTGATCCGCCATGATATCTCCTAGAACATAAGTTGTAAATAGGTGGTAATGATAATTGGACCCCACAGCATGGCAATAATGGTTCCTAAACTTAAAAAAGGTCCAAATGGAATACGTTGACCGAAAGATATTTTACTAAAAGGCAATAATATCAGGATTATTATTGCCGAGGATAAAAAAGCTAAGAATACAGCCAACAAACCATTTTGCCACCCTAAAAGTAACCCTATCAGTGCTGCAAATTTTACATCCCCCATGCCCATGCTTTCTTTTTTAAATAGAACTTTTCCCATCAGACTTATCAGGAGTATTCCTATCCCAAGACCAAAGGCTCCAATAAAATAGGAACTTGAATTCTGAAACCCAACGCTGATGATTTGATAAACAGCCGGAATGACACCAACTAACAAAAGTTGATTAGGAATGATCTGGTAATCAATATCGATAAATGTAATCACCAGAATAACACAAATGAAAATAATGGACATTACAAAGTCAAAGGTCAACCCATAATGATTATATAGAAGGATGAACAGCAAGGCCGTCAAAAGCTCTACAAAAATATACTTAAATGAAATGGTAGTCTTGCAGTTAGAACACAGTCCACGAAGAAATAAGTAACTCAAAACTGGAATATTTTCCCAAAATCTAAGTTGGAAGTTACAATGTGGACAATGTGACCTAGGATGTACAATAGATTCTTCACGAGGAATTCTGTAAATACAGACATTTAAAAAACTTCCTACCATTAATCCGAATATAATGACCAATGTTATAATCATACCCAAGATGCCGATTAAAAATACTGTTTCAATTGTTCATAAATATCTGCTGGATTAACCGGTTTAGTTATGAATAAATTTGCACCACTCTGTTCACATAATTGCATGTCGTTTTCCGTATCCTTGGCTGAAACAATAATCAAAGGGATATTTCGATATTGATTATCATATTTCAACAATCTGCATACTTGGAATCCGTTGATAACAGGCAGCATCAAATCAAGAATAATTGCATCAGGTGCTTCAGATCTTGCAAGGTTTAATCCGGTTAAACCATCTTCCGCTGTAATTATTGAAACACCCTGCCCTTCAAAATACATTTTAATGGGTTCAATAAAAAACTCCTCGTCATCTATGATTAATACTGTTTTATTTTCCACTTTCTTCCCTTAATAGTTATCAGTAATCATCATCAGCTAATTCAATTTTTTGTGTGAACATCTGTACTTCTTTCGATCTGATTTTCAGTTTGAGATCATTTGGTCTGTCTGAATACTGTATTGCTGTTTCTTCTGAAATATGTTCTTTTTTATAAAAGTGATATAAAGACTGATCAAATAATTGCATACCCTCATTTGTGGAAGACTCAATGGTATGCCTTAACAGTTGAATCTCTCCTTTATGGATTAAATCTCTTATCCGTGCTGTCGACAACATAACTTCCATTACTGCAATAAATCCACCGCTTATTGTGGGTACCAATCTCTGTGCGACTATAGCCAGTAAATTCTGACTCAGTTGCATCCGAATCATTTTCTGCTGAACAGAAGGGTAAAAACTTTCGATTCGCTCAATTGTTTGGTAGGCATTGTTGGAATGCAGTGTACTTAAAACTAAATGACCCGTTTCAGCGAAATTCAATGTGGCTGTCATGGTTTCTTCATCTCTTATTTCCCCAATCAGTAACATGGAAGGTGCCTCTCTCAATGCACTTTTTAATGCGGTGTTATACGATTTTGTATCCGTCCCTATTTCCCGCTGGGTAAGAATACTCTTCTTGTGACTGTGGAGGAATTCTATGGGATCTTCCAGGGTTAAAATATGTCCGGGTATATTAGCGTTTCGATGATCGACCATCGCCGCCATTGTGGTAGACTTCCCTGACCCGGTAGCGCCAACAACTAAAATAAGTCCCCTATCCTTTTCTACCAAGTTACCGAGCAGGGAGGGAAGATTTAATTCTTCCACTGTTTTAATCTCTGATACAATCCGACGAACTACAAATGAATCGGAATTTCTTTGCCTGTAAAAGTTCACCCGAAATCGGCCGGTACCAGGAAAACTATATGTAAAATCCAAATCTTTAGTCTGCAAATACAATTTGGTATTATTTTCATCTAATATTTCTGCTTTCAAGGTGTTCATGATGACAGGTGTAACAACCTCTTTTTCCAAGGGAATTGTCTTTCCGGTTATTTTCAGCATGGGGTACGCCCCCAATGCAACGAATAAATCTGAAGCATTTGTTTCTACCATTACATTCAATAAATCTTTTATAGTATACATGCTTATTCCTTCTTTAGTATTTTATCCAGCACAGACGGGTCTTCAACAATTTCCATTACTTCATTTTTATCTATCTCTCCTTTGGATAAAAGATTCATTAATGACTGTTCCATCGTAATCATACCCTGTTTACTACCCGTTTGTAGTATAGAAGGCAATTGGAATGTTTTGTTCTCACGAATCAAGTTTGAAACGGCTGGTGTTCCGATCATAATTTCAAACGCTGCTATTCTACCTCCGCTTCGTTTTTTCAATAATACCTGAGAAACAACAGCCAATATGGATTCGCTCAATTGAATTCGAATTTGGCTTTGCTGGGTGGTTGGAAACTGATCAATGATTCTATCCAATGTTTTCGTTGCATTCATTGTATGTAATGTTCCAAAGACTAAATGGCCTGTCTCCGCTGCAGTTACTGCCAGGGCAGTCGTTTCAAGGTCGCGCATTTCTCCCACAACAATCACGTCCGGATCCTCACGTAGAGCGCTTCGAAGCGCTTTTGCAAACGAATGGGTATTGGTACCGACTTCCCGGTGATTTACTAATGATTTTTTACTCTCATGAACAAATTCAATTGGATCTTCTATAGAAATAATATGTCTAT
>JADFPG010000174.1 GCA_022562455.1 Fidelibacterota bacterium
AATAGTTGATCCAAAGACATGGACCACTGACGATATTATTCCGTATCGTGTTATTGACAATAATGGGATTAGAATTACCTCTAATGGCAATTCCGCCACCACGATTGCTACAGGAGTAGATTAAGTAGGGTCAGCTGAAAAACAATAAATATTCATATAATATATTGTAATTAATGTACATAAGTATTATATTATGGGGTAAATAATGGGTATAAAATGCAAGGTTTTACTCCATTACTCCTCAAAACCCTTGCAATTATGTTAGGAGATTTAGTCGATGTACAAAGGCAAAGACCGTAAAACGATCCCTCTTTTTGAAGAATTATTCCCTTTTGGCGGAAAATTAGATGAGCATAACCGCTGGCTAAGGATTGCAGAATTGATACCTTGGTATGAGCTGGAGTCTTCTTATCGCTCCTATTTTTCGGATATAGGCAGACCGGCGACGGATGCGCGTTTATTTATCGGATTGATACTGTTAAAGCATATGACGGGCTTCAGCGATCGAGAAGTAGTCCGTTCTGTTCAGGAAAATATTTATCACCAGGCATTTTGTGGCTTTGAACATTTTGTAATAGGAAAGTCACTGGATTCAAGCAGTATGACAAAGCTTCGGAAAAGATTAGGATTGAAGTACTTCAAAGAGTTGGAAGAAAAGACGTATGGAGTATTACTTGATCGTAAGATCATTAAAGGCAAAGGTCTATTGGTTGATGCCACAGTGTTTCCGGAAAATATCAAATATCCCAATGATGTGGGCTTATTAAATGATGCACGTGAGTGGTTGGTAGATACGATCAAGCCGTTAGGAAAGAGGATCGGGAAAACATACCGAACCTATTGTCGAAAAGCAAAGAAGACCTATCTATCATTTTCAAAGAGGAAGCGCCGAACAAAGAAGATAATACGAAGAGCCAAGCGTGAAATGCTTCAATATGTTCGTCGCAATCTGAAGCAGTTGGCTGAGATCATACATACGCTTAAGGGTCTGGGACATGAGATAAGCCGAAAGGTAGTTGAGAAGTTGGAGGTTGGACGTCGGATATATGATCAGCAGTATGAAATGTACAAAGAGAAAAAGCAAAAGATAGAAAAAAGGATTGTGAGTTTTCACCGTAGTTATGTTCGTCCGATTAAACGTGGCAAGGGAGGTGGAAAGAACACAGAGTTCGGCCCAAAGGGAGCATTGAGTTATGTGGACGGTTTTTTGTTTTTGGATAAGTTAGATCACGACAATTATTCAGAAGCCGGGAAAGATATTGTGAAAGACCAGATTGAGAATTATAAGAAGAAGTTTGGTAAACTTCCGCCATCCTTTACGGGAGATAATCTTTACGGGACCAGAAAGAATCGAAAGCTCATGGATGAATTGAAAATCCGTTCGGCATTCAAGCCGTTAGGTAGGCGGGGTAAGTCACCACCGGACAGGTGGTGGAAGAAGAAACAAAAAGAACGGAACCGGATCGAGGGATCGTTTGGTCATGGTAAGGTTCACTTTGGGTTGGATTGTGTCAAATACGATGGAAAAGATGGTTCAGAGATGTGGATCCGGTTAGGGATCATGGGAATGAACCTTCAGACAGCGTTGGTAAGGATGTAGAAGCAAGAAAGATACGAATGAAATCAATCAGTCAATCAATTCATCCTTCGTAACTGAGTGTAGATGGACCATGCATCCTTGCAACAATATAAAATTGGGTTTTTCAGCAGACCCTAATTATAGGGGTTGATAAGTTTTCAGAATAACCATCAGGATCGAGTATCTTTTTCCAAAGTGTTTCACCTGAAGGGGCTACGGCATATAAACGGCTTCCATCATTTCCTGATGAGGTAGCATTTCCTGATGAGGTAAAGTATAGAACACCGGTGTCTCCAATGGTAATGGAGCCTTCAAACCAGAAAGTGTCATTAAACGTAAAGGCAATTTCACCCAACTGGGGCCCCACGTACTGACTCCGTCCTGTTCCTTGCGGGTCATGGCGGTACATGGGCCAGGGGCTATCCGACAGGCTGGGCCAAGGGATGTGCTCCTGCGGCATAGTGGAGGGAATTGCATCGTTGTTATTGTTATTGTCGTCATTTATAGTGGGGGTGTCTTCAGTACAACCGACACATACAATGATTGCGAACGATATAAATATTTTATTAAACGAAAACTTCATAACTGACCATATAAATTTTTCACAATTTCATTTTACACCTTACTCCACCTTATATCAATATTTATTTCTGCTTGAAGAAAAATTCTTTTAACCAATTAAACCATATGAGATGGTCTCTAAAGAAACCATCTCTTATCAATTATGTTTCGCTAAAGGAAAGGGATGTGTATTTTAAAACCTGGTGGTCAATGTATCCATCTCATCAAGGCATGCAGGAAACGGATACTCCGTCACCGTTGTGTCTCCACAATTCCAAAACACGAGTGTTTTATCAGAGTCCATTTTAATTGTGGTGTCTGCGGCTACAATCTGAATGGTTATATCTTTTGTATAAAAGAAGCGGTTATAAATGTTGGAGTAAAGAATAATCAGCGCAATAAAACCATCTTACGGGTCTGATGGAAGCGTTCGCCACTTTCAACTGCTTTGGCATCTAAACGGTAGAAGTACATTCCTGAAGGAACCAGTTTACCGGCAGCGTTGGCGCCGTCCCAAACTGTCTCTTTAAACCCAGCATTAACAAAACCGTTTACGAGTGTGATTACCTCATGACCAATTAGATCGTATACGATAATCGTCACCTGGCTTAATTCAGGTAAACCATAATTTATGGTAGTAGCAGCGTTGAAAGGGTTGGGGTAGACCATAGAAGAAAATTCTGCTTGCAAAGTTTGTTGTTCAGAAACAGTGTCAGAAATAGAAGATTGTTGTTTTAATAGCAGAACTCCAAAAACACTTACTGTATTTGAGTAGCCTGGCGAATATTTTGGATACGAGGTGTAAGCTTTTACCCGATAGTAATATCTTTTTCTACGTTTGATTATGTTTGTAAAGACCTCGTTATCTGTATAAGTGGTACCAGATATATTAGATGCAATTGTAGACCAACTACCATCGGAAGGTTTCCTCTGTACTTTGTATTTAATCGTGGTAAATGATGGCTCGCTCACAGCCCAATCGAGCTTGGGATGATTGTTAACAATTGTCAGGGTTAGATTTGTTGGATTCGTGGGTTGGAATTGGAGATTACCATTGCCGTCATCATTATTAGTGATTATAGTCTGTCCAATAATAGACGCCCCGGTATAGGCCCAACATTTATTTTGCCCCGCGTTATAATAGAAATCATCCTCTATCCAATCATAAGTGAAATGTTTATCACCAAGAAAATTCTGGCCATTAGCTTTAAGCTTGAACCAGGCCGTTTTGCCGGCATTTTCAACGCTAATGATTTGCTCCAGGAACCCAAAGCTCGGATCATGGATTGGCCAGCCCTGGTTAAAGGCGTTGTTCTCTGTACAGCCTTCAAAGCTTCCGGTTATCTCTAACGTTGCTGTTTCGGTACCGCTGGCAACGTTCTTTTGTTCATTCCAGCGTGGGCTGTTCGCATTCTGGGCCTGGATAATAACAGTCGTGCCTTCGGGAACATACAAGGTCATAAAGAAATACTCGTAATTGACTACTTCTATGCCTTGTCCGAGAAGACAGGAGATCGGCAGCAGCCATATTACTATGGATTTTCGCAGGATATTGATATTGTTCATAAGGTTCTCCTTTGTTTACAGCTAGTGAATAGCATACACATATTTCCTCCCCTCCCCTCCTGCAAATCCGACATACAGAATGCCATCCCCACTAAGTGCAGGACTCTGAAAGACACCATAGAACACTGGCACATTCCAGAGTTCAGTTCCAGTAGCTCCTGAGATTAACTGCACCTCTTCGTAAGCCACATATATCATGGAATTGGCATCGCAAACCAGGGGCGCAGTGACGATACCCACGTTCTTTTCCCAGAGCCTGTTACCCGCATAATCCAAGGCATACAGCGTTTTCTCTATGACAGCAAAGAGATGTCCGTTATGGTCAATCGTCCATTGATCATTGAAGGGACCTTCGGTTCCGAATTTCCACCGTATCTCTCCATCTGGCGACAGCGAGTAAATTCCGGAAGCACTTGTATCCAGATTGCCGGACACCCTCCTATTGGGTGCGATGTAGATATTCCCCTGGTTATCGACCATAGGCATTGAGGATAACCTTCCTGGGATAGAATCACCACTGGAGAAGGTCCACTTGATTTGGCCATCGATCCCAACTGCATAGAGGGTCTGGTAACCAGAATTACCGCCGATGTAGAGAGTTTGACCGTCCGGTGAGATGGCAGTTCCAAATGGATTATAGCCACTGAATTCACTGCTCTCAGGCAGCTTCCACTTGAGATTGCCGTCGTGTGTCAGTGCGTACAAAGAAGAGCCGCCGAGAAGAAAAATGGTTCCATTCAGCCCTATATTGAGATCGGAAGGAGGGCCGTCGAGGTAGAAACTCCAGCGCAGTGTTCTATCAGGGCTAAGTGCGTAGACATAACCCCCCGGAGCGCGTAGAACGGCAAAGATAACGGTACTGTCGGTAATGACCATCGGCGCTCTCTCAATGGAGTCATGTGTGTACATGGTGGTGTCTCGGAAGGTCCATTTGACGGTCCCATCCGGAGCGACAGCATAAAATACCCAGGTCTGCCGTCCGTTGTCGGGCTGTTCATATGAAGATCCGAAGTAGATTGAAGCGTCAGGCCCGATTGCGAAGGAGGTGAATCCAATATTCGAAGCGACACCAGATGCCGGCAGAGCCCATTTGATTTCACCCAACTGGGGCCCCACGTACTGACTCCGTCCTGTTCCTTGCGGGTCGTGGCGGTACATGGGCC
>JADFPG010000175.1 GCA_022562455.1 Fidelibacterota bacterium
AATGCCTTTCCCGACGCTTCCCTGCTGATTCGTGAAGGTCAAGAAATCAATCTATCCATCGCAAAAGCCATTGAAAAACCCGGAAGCAAGTATGATTTTAAGGTTTTGACCGGTGACGTTATAACCATCAATGTTCATCCCAACGTGGTGGCGGTTTATGGTGAAGTGAATAACCCGGGGTTGTTTAAATATTTACCGGGTTTATCATCCCGCCATTACATTGAATTGGCAGGCGGATTTACCATCAAAGCAAACAGGAGTGATGTCTGGATCCGTTACGCCAGCGGAGACGCCAAGAAAATCAGGCGATTTAAAGTTTTTTCACCCCGGGTTTTGGACGGCGCCGTCATTACCATCGCCCGGGATGACAGTGAAGAAATCGACAAAACAGAACTGGCGAAGGAAATCACATCCATCCTGGCAAATATGGCACAAGTTATTGCTATTATCTATTTAGCTGTAGGCAGCAGCAGCATCGGCAGTGGAAATTAAAATGGACGAACAACGAAGGAAGATAGTCCATCTACACTTACATCTACGTTCACTCTACGATGTACAAGCTGTTACGATGGATAAATGGTAACTGGTGGAATGGTGTTGAAAATAGTGGCAGAAGCAGTGGCAGTAGCAGTAGCAGGAAAAAGAAAAACAGAACACTGTGAAATATGCCTTGCATTTAACGAGTCAAGAAACTGAAATAAACTTTACACAGAGATAAGAAAACTATGGTAAATAAATAATATGGAAGAACAACAGAACTTACCTCAACAACCAATGCCTCCGTATTATTACGAAGAGGATACTATTTCTCTTTCAGACATTCTGCTGGTGTTGGCGAAACAGCTGAAACTGCTGATTATTACACCGCTTGCATTGGGATTTTTGACCGCTCTCTATGTCTTGTTTATCGCCCAGCCGGTATATGTTTCCTCGGCAAAAATCATGTCTTCCGGAGGGGGCGGTTCCATATCGCAGCTGCAGGGACTGGCAGCACAGTTTGGCGTCTCTGTCCCCGTAGGGAGTGAAGGAGCTGAATGGGTTTATCCTGATATTATTAAAAGCAGAACATTAGCGAGGGTGCTGCTGGAAAGAAAATTCAATACGGAAAAATATGGTCCGCAAAAATCACTGCTGCAGATCCTGACTTATGGAGATGAGGAACCGGAAGTGGGCTTAGATACACTCATAAAATACGGAATTGAATCTTATTTGGGAATGATTGAAGTTGACCAGGATCGTACCTCTTCTGTATATACATTAACTGTTTCTGCGTTTGAACCTCAGTTTGCGGCAGATATATGTGCGGTATTAATTGAAGAACTGGATAAGCATCAGCGTAAATACAAAACGGCAAAAGTAAAGGAAACACGGCTGTTTATTGAAGGGCGGATTGTTGAAGTACAGATTGAACTGGAAGAAGCGGAAGAAAACTTGAAAGAATTCAGAGACAGGAACCGGCAGATTCAGCAGTCCCCTGCCTTGCTGCTGGAGCAGCAGCGACTCACCAGGGAAACGTCTGTATTAACCGGTGTGTTTACCATGTTAAAGCAGCAGTTGGAAATGACGAAGATTGAAGAAGTGAGGGAGTCGGCTTTAGTTCAGATACTGGATCCACCGGAAGCGCCGCTTTACCGGGATAAGCCGAAGCGAAAACTTGCTGTTCTGTTATCTCTCATTCTTGGCTTTGGCATGGCGGTAGTAATCGCATTCGTTCGGGAATATGCCAGCAACAGCGATGAGGAAGAAAAAGGGAAACTGCGGGAGATTACCCAACTAACGAAGGACAATATATTAGATTTGATTCCGTTTGGAAAAAAACGTGAATAAAATTATTATTCTGATGAATCCCGGTTCAACTGGTGGAGTGGTAACTGGTTAGCTGTGGAGTGAACGTGCTAGGCGGCGGACGGGAATCTTAAGCTGAAGTTGAATTGGAAATCATTTTTTTTCTCAACCACCCTGTAATCCCTCCCCGCCTGCCACATTTGAAATAATTTAAAGGGGGCGGACAGGCTTACTGTAAGGAGGGATTAACTAATATTAAAGAAAAATTATTAACTTCTGTGCCATTTTGAAGGAGTGAAACAACTGAAGCCATGCCTACGTGTAATCTTCGTTTACACTACGATTAACAAGTCCACTAGGGCAGATAAAAATCTCAAGGAAACATTAATTTTCAATACTTGAGATCCTTCTCCCTATAAATAGGGATCAGGATGACATGTTTTTTTGGATTGTTAATTATATGAATAGCGGGAAGTGCGGTGACCATCCTTGGTCGTCGAGTTATTAGCATTTGGTTCAGTCAAGCAGGGATGCTTGACCTACATGTTAATCAAAAAATCTAAAACGCACACAGGCCCAGGCGGAGACCAATCCGTCTTTCAGGCGCAGTTTTTTTCCATCGGCTGACGTTCGTCTTTCATAGGATATGGGCACTTCCCTTACCTTGTACTCTTTTCTAAATACCTTTGCTGTGATTTCCGCTTCCAATCCAAAACCTTGTGATTTTAAATTGAGTTCCTTAAAAATTTCTGTCGGAATTGCTTTATAACACGATGCCATATCGTTGATCCATCGCTGGTTGATAATATTGGAGAATAATGTAATGAGTCTATTGCCAACATAATGAAATGACCATGGATTCTTTTTCTTTAACCAGCGGCTGCCGAAAACGATATCCGCTTCACCTGCTTCAATGGGTTTAATTAATGCGCCATAATCTTGGGGGTCATATTCCAAATCCCCATCCTGAAGAATAACAATATCTCCGTTTATGTGAGGGATGGCCGTTTGGATGGCGGCACCCTTTCCCCTATTTTTATCATGCTTATGCAGTGTTATATTTTCAACTTGAGATAATAATTCATTGCTTCCATCTGTTGAGCCATCATCTACGACAATAATTTCTTTTGCCAGTGGATTGGCTTTGACTCTGCTTATTAACTCTAAGCACGTGGCCGCTTCATTGTATACTGGAATGATGATGGATATTTTCGACATAATTATGACAAAGGAAGTTAGGGAATGGGGAACCAATATTTCTTACTCTAATTATTAGACAGATGGGTAATGGGTGGACTTGCTAAATTAAAATGGACACCCCAAAAAGTCTTATTGCTTGATTAAAATAATATTGGATGATACTAAAGGAATGATTCGATAATCACGGAAGATTGTCGTGCATTAAAAACCACAAGCAAGCCGCACCTACGTTCGCAGGTTCACCTACGGCCATGCCTACATTTCATTCCGGCAGGCAGGCGGGTAAAATGCTTGCGCACTATCACAATATCTCATACAAACAATGTAAAAAGCCGGCAAGTTGTTGGATTTGAGATGAAAAAATCAAGAATTCTCTTCCCATACTTTTCTTAACGTAAGACCCGCCAACCAAATATTATTATCTATTTCGGGGCGGGCAAGAAACTATCAAAAGAAACTTCCGATGAGGAAAAACTCCGTCGATTTCTGCATCGTTGCGGGGATGAAACCAAACTACCCGCATCGGGAAAAACTCTAATAGTTGAGAAGAAAATAATAATGCCCTCCCCGATAGCCATGCCAAAAGCAGGCAGGCGGGGAGGATTAAGGTGGGGATATATTATTGTTCTCATCTTATTAATTCATTCACATATTTAATTATTGTTTCAATAACACCATCGAGATTCGTTGCAACTTCATTATTGTTAAAGCGAATCGTTTTGATTCCATACTTTGCAAAATATTCTGTTCTCTGCTGATCATATTTCTGATTTTTTAGAGAACAATGTTGGCTTCAGTCAATTTCAACTACAAGACCAATTTCCCCTGCGAAGGCCATGCCTACATTGGACTTGCTATATTATGACGGACACCGCAAGAAGTCATAGATTGAGATAAGGAGAAAACAGAGATGACAGATAATAGACAACGAAGACGTTTTACAAAAGAGTTTAAAACAGAGGCGGTAGAGTTAGCTTTACGAAGTAACAAAGCCATGATAGAAATAGCTGGAGGTTTAGGGATCCGACCGGAGTTATTGTATCGTTGGAAGAGCGATTACATGGCAAGTAAAGAACAAGCGTTCCCAGGGTCGGGACATTTGCATGATCCAGAGGAAGAGCAGGTACGTCGATTGGAGCGTGAGCTCAGATCCACACAAGAGGAGCGTGACATATTAAAAAAAGCCTTGGCCATTTTCTCCCTGTCCGACCGTCAGGCGGGAAAGGCACCCAGATGAAGTACGAGTTTATTAGAACTCACCGTTTCGCATTTGCGGTGAAGAAAATGTGCCAGGTATTCAAGGTAAGTCGGAGCGGATATTATGATTGGTTTGATCGTCCTGAGAGTCAGCGTTCTTTAGAGAATAAGGTACTTGTAAAGGAGATTAGAGACATTCATGAAAACAGCCGTAAGACCTACGGTAGCCCACGGATAGCAGATGAATTGAATGATCGAGGTTTTGCTTGTAGTCGTCCACGGACAGCTCGTTTAATGAGCATAAATGGAATAAAAGCAAAGACAAAGAAAAAGTTCAAGGTAACTACAAACTCTGATCATGACTATCCAATTGCGCCTAATCTATTGAAACAGGATTTTTGGACGGATGCTGCTAATCGAATTTGGATGAGTGATATCACGTATATCCGAACTTGGCAAGGATGGTTGTATTTGACGATCATTCTGGATCTGTTCAACCGTAAAGTTGTGGGATGGTCCATGAGTGATCGCTTAACGGCAAATACGACGACAATACCGGCATTTATCCAGGCGGTAAAGCAATACCGACCTTTACCCGGACTCA
>JADFPG010000176.1 GCA_022562455.1 Fidelibacterota bacterium
TTTATCTTCCATTTGGTGTGTATTACCGTAAAAGGGCATAGGTTGGAATTGTTACATTTTACCGGATACCAAAAGAAGTCTGGAATTTTGCCTGGAAATTTGCCATTAATCCCGAAAGTTTGGGATATGGAACATCCGCAGGATCCTTCAAATAAGAAGAATAAGTATGGAAGAAAATGATTACATTTTGAGGTCTTGAGTTGGAATTTTGCCATCAGAGTGTCAAACCAACGACAGTCATTGCAGTTGTTAATATATGGTTTTACTTATCGTCATGAGAAAAGAAGTTGACACCGAAACACATTTTAAAGAGCTTGTAGTAATTTATTGATCTAATAGGAGGGCATTGAACATGAATATTAAATACAAACAGATACCGGTAATCCTTATGTGTTGTGTGTTAAGCTTAGGGATGATTCTTGCAGAGGAAATTCAATTAAAGGTTAAAACCACTCCGGATTTCCCTGAAGGTCCTCCACCTATGGCTATTTTGTGGGACGGGGTTCAGGTGGGAACAACCCGTCCCGGAGAATCTGTGAAAGTCACCGTTGATTTAACCAGAGAGAAAAAGTCTTTGGAAGTTGGAGACACCAAAGTATACCTATGGAAAACCGGCTTATCAATCAAAGGTGAAACCGTGAGTGGGGATATCAAACTGAAGAAGGGTCCAACGGTTGTGATAAAATCCGAATTATCAAAAACCGAAATATTGTCTAATGCCATGGAATATCAAAAATCATATACTGATTACCTCAATGCACCGGACATTTCAAACAGCGATAAAATAAAATATACAAGTCTCCTCGGGAAGATATATAGTTATGCATTTCGAACAGAAGGGGTCTCTATCTCTATCACTGGTCTTGATGTGGGACAGGAGCTGGTTTATTTCGATATTTTCTATTTTGGTCTTGTGGAAAAAACATGGAGTGACACGTTAAAATTAACGGATGCTAATTTTTCCGGAAAAAAACCAAAAAAAGAAAAAAAAGCTATGGTGTTATCTGAACATTGGGACAATATCCCAAAGTACGGTGTTTTAAAAATTGGCAGGGATGGAACCGTAAATCTTGTCTTTGTAAAAACCGATAAATATAAATGGGGGACCTATAAGAAAAAGAAGAAAAAGAAGAAAAAATACATTTTGCCTATTACGTTTTATGCCAAATAATAGGTATATCATGTTCTGGGACACAGATGCTGAACAAGTGTCCAGTATATTATTCATGTCGTGAACGATAATCATTCAAACCCTGAATTGATTTACAGACCTCGATGGATTGTGCCTATTATTCGGGATGCTATCAAGAACTACCCAATAATTGTACTTAAAGACATAAGGAATTTCAAGAATGCTATGAGGATATTCACCTTTACGGCTTTGTGTCTCTTTTCGTTCACGTTCTTTTCGAGTTGCGATCCCCTCGTCACAACTTTTGAGGACGTTGAAGATGCTGTAATGTACAAAGCTGCATCCATCACTGAACCTGGTGTTGTCCCTCCGGAAGGTTTTGACGTGATTAAGGTTATGACATGGAACATCCGTTTCGGAGCAGCTCGTATTCCCTGGTACATCGACTCCTGTGGGGATCGGGTACTGCTTACAAAAAAGGAGGTTATGACAGGGTTGGAAGGATTAGCTGAAAAAATTAAGCAGGTCAATCCGGATATATTGCTGCTTCAGGAAGTGGATGTAGAATCCAAACGGACTGCGTATGTAGACGAAGTTCAATGGTTATTGGACCATACGGATATGAATTATGGCGCCTTTGCTTCCATGCATCAGATTCAGTTTATTCCCAGCGATGGTATGGGTCGTATCGATCAGGGAAATGCCATTTTATCCCGCTGGAAGATTTTAGAAACTGAACGAATCCAACTGCCGTTAAGGGGAGATCAGAGTGCTCTGACCCAATATTTCTGGGTTCGCCGGAATATTTTAAAGGTTAAAATAAACATTCCGCTATCTCTGCCTCGCGACTTTTATGTTGTTAACATTCATGCAGCCGCTTTTTCCACGGATGATACAAAACGGCAGCAAATTGACAAGTTTATAGAAATATTGGATGAATTGGATGACAATGGAGCGTATTATGTGGCTGGTGGTGATCTGAATGAAATTCCCCCGAGCTCCGATTCCACAAACTTCTGTGATGAAGACCGGTGTCCGGAAGATGCGGATGATTTCTGTAGAGACGGCAGTGATTTTTACGCTGAGACCGATTGGTTAAATGATCTGTACAATGGCTATACCATTCATCCCGCTGTCCCCTGGAGCGAGTATTTGGAGGACAATTCTCCTCACTTCACTCATAGCGTGGTCACAACGGGTTACTCCTGGAACCGTAAGCTCGATTATCTTTTTTCAAATTCGGAGTGGGTAGCAGGATCCCATATCACTCACCAGGATGCCTTTGACTTATCCGATCATGCGCCGATAAGTGCCACTTTGAATATAGATCAACCTATTCCATGAAACCAGGTAAACGAATAATTGTTATCTGCCTATTCCTGTTACTGGTGAGTATAGCGGGAAATAATAATTGGTCATCCGGCACAGCAACGATATTGCCAAAGGGTCGTTGGGAAATGGGTCTATTCCAACCCCTCAGGGTTGGTCAAACCGAGCGGATTGAATGGTCCATCCATCCCATTCTCAGCTTTCAGATTCCCAACATTTCAGTCAAAATTGCTCATCCCCGATTCAACGGATGGGAATTTGCAACCAGACACAGCTTGATATATCCAACACCCCTGTTGAGAAGGCTTCGTCTCAAAGGATTTGGAATTTCTACCCTGGCGGAAATGGATGTGGGTGGTATTATTTCCAATGATCCTACTATATCTCAGATTCCTCACATGGTTTCTTTGAAAAATGAAGCGCTCTTGACTAAAAAGATTGGGGTGAAAACACTATTGACAGGAAAAGGAGGGATATCGTTCGCTATTAAAAATGGTAAGTTGGACAGCCGCACAACCATCGATCTTCCAATTGTCTTCCCAAGGCTGGGTGTTTACTACAATGGATATGCCGTAAACCTGGGTGCTGACCTGTTACAACAACTGACGAAGAAGCTTCAATTCTTATCGGATGTGGATATGATTCTTTTGCCTGGAGCAGATGAAGTTTTTACTTTTGAGCACAAAGGATTATTCATCTGGAATAAACACTCCGACTTCAGAATATTGGTTGGATATAAACTTGTGTATGGAGAATATCCGTTCGGGACCCAATGGCACCTTCTACCACTGTTTGATCTGGAATGGGGGATATCAAAATAGCCATCAAGGTTACTGAGGAGATAATTGTTGAATCAATATACTCAAGTTTGGCAAATAGTAAGTGTTTTTTATTTCATACGCAGCATCCTGTTGAGAAGATGTTCATAAATAATGGCATTAAGTATCGTCATAAAAAAGACGAATTTCTTATTACCGTTATTCTATGTACTTTTCTTAGCGTAAGACCCGCCTGTCGGCGGACAGGAAAGTACCAAAAGAAACTGTCGTCCCGACATAATTATGTCGGGATAATTCATTCTAATCCTCCCTGCCTGTCGGCAGACAGGCACGATGGTTTGACGTCAATGATAATCCCGATGCATCGGGACTAATGCGACAAAGAAATCCTATAATGGATTTAATTGATGAGAAGCGCGAAACTTGAGTATGTTCTTAACTCGGTGTTCTCTATGGCAATAAATGAGGAATAAAGTAATGGCTAAAAAACGATTCATTCTTGCAGTTAATCCTCTTGGAGGAACAAAGAAGGGACTTGACATTTTGGAGAAGGTCAAACCTGTTTTTGAAGAGGCTGAAGTTGAAATAGACATTCGAGAGACAGAATATGCCGGACATGCCGGAGAGATGATTCGAACGATGGATTTATCTGATTATCACGGGTTCTGCGCCATTGGCGGGGACGGCACCATGCACGAAATTGTGAATGGGTTGTTGAAGCGGGAGGACAGGTTGAGAATCCCCATAGGGCTCATTCCGGGGGGCACGGGGAATTCTTTTATGCGCGACATGGAATGTCTTGACCCTGTGGAAGCAACTCATCGCATTATTCGGGGAGAAACCCGCCCCATTGACGCTGCCCATGTCACCACGGCTGACGGTGTTATCTGGTCCTTCAACATCGTCGGATGGGGAATGGTTACGGATATCAACTTTCGAGCGGAGAAATACAGGTGGCTGGGTGAAAGCCGGTATACAATAACGACACTGATCCAGGTGATTCGGTTGGTTAGGAGAAGAGCCAAATTAATCATCGATGGAGTAGAGGATGAGGATGACTGGGTCTTTGTATTAGGGTGCAATACAAAACATACAGGGAAGGGAATGATAATGGCGCCTCATGCTAAATTGGATGATGGTCTGATCGATCTGGTCATTGTCCGGGATGCCTCCCGTTTTAAACTCCTCAAAATGTTCCCCAAGGTGTTTAACGGATCTCATGTGGAAGATGCCATCGTGGAATACCATCAGGTGAAGGAATTTTCTATTCTTCCCGTCGTCCACGAGACTTTAAACATAGATGGAGAGCTCATCGGCTGTACGCCCATCCATGTAAAGATGGTCAAGGGAGCGTTTGATGTGTTTGCCTAACTGGGTAGATTTGAGAATAGAGGTTTTAAGAATGAAATAAAGATCAATCTTTAGGAGATTACTTATGAAAAACATATTTTATAAAAAAGGTATATCGGATTTAATGGCGATAAACCGGTATCGTCTTGCGGTCTTGATCCTTTTGTTTTTGGTCATGCTTTT
>JADFPG010000053.1 GCA_022562455.1 Fidelibacterota bacterium
ATGGAAATTTGAGTTTTCATTCAGCATTTGGATTTCGTGAATTAGCGAATCTTCATCAATGTCTGCTGGAAAGAGAAATGTTTCAGATAATAAACCTAATTTATTGAATCTACGTGTTTTACTTCTTACATAAATCTTAGAAGCAGGATCGTCACCCACCAATACTGCTGCAAGTCCGGGAATTACATCCTCCTTCTTCAATTCGCCAATCTTTGCTTCTAAATTTTTGTAAACAAATGCGGCGACTTCTTTTCCTGACAATATTTTTGTATCAATATTCACATTAAACCTCGTTAGTTAAGGATTCATTATTTTAGCCCTGTTCTAAATACTAACTAATCCGCCAGCGTTCGACTGAGACTTCGGCGTGAGCTCAGTCGAACGCTCACGCCGAAGTCTGACGGATGATCAATGTGAGGAGTAAAGACGTGATTCGTAAAACGTGCCTGTCCCGCCAGCCTGATCCCCATCCTGCCCTACTACGTGGGTGGCTGACAGGCGAATAGTGAGAGCTGACAGGTAGAAGAAATGTCACAGAAAATCGATTTTCAACAAAAAATCCATGGCAGAATTTTGATCACGGCAAGCTATTTCATGTTGTGGGTTTCTTGTCAAGAGACAATAGCTTCATCTATCAATTCAATCAGGGATACTGCTTTGTCCTCCACTTGGGTGACGACATTTTCTTTCTCCTGTTTCACGGAAAATAAATCATCCGTGATGCTCATTGCCGCCAATATTGCAATTCGCATGCCTGATTGAACAGAAGGTAACCCTTCCTCTACTTCTCTCATCTTTTTATCTACATATTGTGCTACGTCGGCTATGTAGTTTGTATCTGCTTTTGCCTTTACGGTATAGTCTTGACCAAAAATAGAGACTCGAACAAGATTATCTGAATTTTCTTCCATACCTATTTTCTCCCATTTCTATTTATAAATACGTAGATTCGAATTCTTCTAATAATTCGATAATGTTTTTTATTTTAACTTCAATCGATTCCTTAGCAGGATTGGAGATAGTACTTTCACCACTATTTGATTTCCTTGCGTACTCGCGCAGCCTTTTTAACTCATCAGCAAGCTGATTTATCCTGTTTTCTAGTGATTGATAGTTAGGAAGTGGTATTTCCATGTTATCGTAATTTAGCATTTAATTCTTTTGAAGTCTTGGAAATAATTGTTTCAAGTATTACATCAATTTCTTCATCTGTCAAGGTTCGTTTAGAGTCCTGGAAAAAGAGATTAAATGTGACACTCTTTTTTCCTTTTTCAACTTGATCACCCTTATATAGGTCGTATAAAGTGAGTTGTTTTAAAATTTGACCACCAATTTTATTTACTATTTTTGAGACTTCACCCACTGATATTTCATCATCGATCACGAACGATAAATCTCTCGCGATGCCTGGATAAATAGACAAATGTTGAAATAATAATGGTTTTGATAACCAGTATAATACGTTTGGCAGATTTACAGTAAATCCATAAATAGCTGTAGTAATATCATATATCGAAAGTAATGATTGAAAGAAAACGCCAAAATATGCTAAAACTTTCCCATCATTTGAGAGAAGAATTTGTCCGCTGGAAAATATTTGATGATCCTTAATTTGTCGAAATTGAGTACCCTCTGCTTTGAGGAATAAAACCAACGCATCCATATATCCCTTCATCGAAAAATAGTCAAACTCATAAACAGGTCCTTTCCATTCCTTAGGACTTTTATTCCCGCAGATAATTCCGGACAGCTCTAATTCTTCTGCCGTTCCAGTTAATGAGGATATCGATTTAGAAAATGTATTTCCTACTTCGAATATAGTCAGATCCCTTTCACCTCTCCTTAAGTTATAGGATATCGTTTTCATGAGTCCTGCAAATAAAGATGGGCGCATTACCGCCATTTCTTGAGATAACGGATTTTGTAATGTCACAATATCATCAATAGCAAACGCTTTTGCTTCACTTTCATTTAATAAGCTGTTAGAAACCACCTCATGAAACCCTTGAGAGACAAAGAATTGCTTCAGTTGGGAAATTGGATTTTCTTCATCCTCAAGATTATTCCCCAGAATGCCATGATATGAAACATCTGGTTTGATTTCTCCGTAACCATAGATTCTGGCAAGTTCTTCGATTATATCTATCTCTCTCTCAAGGTCAGGTCTGAAAGTAGGTTGAGTACAGATATAATCCCCGTTAACTGTCGAAAATTTTATATCCAATCCATTTAAAGTCTTTTCTATGAAACTATCACTAAAATCTGTCCCAATGATCGATATTGCTTCTCTTTTTCTGAGAGTAACTTTATTCACCGGGAATTTTTGGGGGTAAACATCAACGATTCCTTTCAATACCTCTCCACCTGAAAATTCAGCAATTAGAGAAGCGCACCTGTCCAGGGCAGTTATCAAACCTTCGTAATCCGCTCCCCTTTCAAATCGTTTGGATGCCTCAGTAGAAAGATTTAGAGCCTTCGCCCCTTTTCTGATGGTAACCGGATCAAAATATGCACTCTCTATTAAAACATCTGTTGTTTCTATAGTTACTTCAGTATTTGCTCCACCCATAATACCAGCCAAGGCAACGGGTTTTATTCCATCACAAATGAGTAAGTGGTTGCTGTTAAGTTGATGTTCTTCCCCATCAAGTGTTTGAAAATTTTCTCTATCCTCGGCAGTTCTAACGACAATTTTATTTCTCTCTATCAGCGACAAATCAAACGTATGAAGTGGGTGACCTAATTCAAATAGAACATAGTTTGAAATATCAACGATATTATTGATGCTTCGTAATCCACATGCCTCTAATCGTTTTGTAATCCAAGAAGGCGATGATGTTATGTTAACATTTCTCACAATTCGAGCTGCGTACCGGGGACATTCACGAGGGGCGTCAATTTCTATTGAGATAAAATTACTTGTTAATTCTTTGCTTGATTCCTGTAGGTCTACTGAAAATGGTTTTAACGAACCCCCTGTCAAAACAGCAATTTCCCTCGCTATTCCTCTGTGAGAGGTACAATCTGGGCGATTGGGCGTTAATTCTATATCCAATGTAGTTCTACCTGACAATACATCCGTTTCATGCCCTCCATTGGTTAGAATATCAGCTAATTCTTCCGGTGGTACTGTTATATCAACAAATGTTTTTAACCAATCGATACTTACGATCATGTGAACTGCCTCAGAAAACGAACATCACCATTAAAAAATAGACGAATATCATCAATTCGGTACTTAAGCATGGCTAACCTTTCAATACCCATCCCGAAAGCATATCCTTTCCATTTTATGGGGTCGTATCCCACTTTTTCGAATACTGCCGGATCCACCATACCGCACCCTAATATTTCCAACCAGCCCGTTTTTTTACAGGTTGAGCACCCCCCTCCCCTACAGAAAATACATGAAATATCCATTTCTGCACTGGGTTCTGTAAAAGGGAAAAAGCTTGGTCGAAATCGGGCATTCACATCATCACCAAAAAAATTCCGTACAAAATATTCCAGTGTGCCCTTAAGTTCGGCAAAGGAGACATGTTCGTTAACATACAATCCTTCTACTTGATGGAATAAACAGTAGCTCCGTACACTGATAGCTTCGTTACGGTATACTCTTCCGGGAATGATGAACCTGAGCGGTGGTTCCTGTTCTTCCATCACATGAATCTGTGTGTTTGATGTATGTGTTCTTAAGACAACATCCTTAGACACATAAAAAGTATCCTGCATATCTCTTGCCGGGTGATGTTTGGGTAGATTTAGAGCTTCAAAATTGTGGTATTCGTCATCGATCTCAGGACCGTAAACAACAGAAAATCCAATAGAAGAAAATATCCGTTTAACTTCCTGGATTGTTTTTTCTATTGGATGTAACGACCCTACTCGAATGTAATCTCCGGGCAGGTGTATATCTTTGGAGATTTGGGGCTGTTGGATGTCGGTACGGGAAACATGTGATAAAAGGGACTGTAATACATCGGTTATTTCTTCTTTTAGTTTATTGAGCTCTTTGCCGGTAATGGAACGGTCCCCAGAGGCTACATCACGCAGTTGGCGAAACAACCCGGAAATTATACCTTTTCTGCCTAAGTATTTTGTTTTTAATGAATTGATAGAATCAATCGAATCAGATACTGATTTTGTATCAGATTGGAACAGTGTTCTGATTTCAGTAATTTTATTAGTTAAAGTCACTGCAAGTCTGAAAACCACAAAATCCGTCTATTAAATCGACGGATTTTATCAGTTATCACACCAATTTTTAATGGCAAGTTTTTACAAACTGGAATCAATAATTTTGATGTATAAATTAAGTGTCATTTGTTGGTAGCTGTTTTTACAACTTCAGTAAAAGCAGCAGGGTAGTTGACTGCAAGATCTGCTAAAACTTTTCGATTTAACAGGATGTTCTTACTTTTCATATTGGCAATAAACTCTCGATACGTCGAACCATTTAGTCTGGCAGCAGCATTAATTCTCGCGATCCAAAGTCTTCTGAAATTCCGTTTTTTCTGGCGTCTGTCTCGATAACTGTAGAGCCACCCTCTTTCCACAGCATTCTTAGCTGTACGATAAAGTCGGCTTCTGGCACCCCAATATCCCCTCGCCAGTTTTAAAATCTTTTTATGTCGTTTTTTCCTCGGAACGGCATTACTTACACGTGGCATTTCTTCCTCCTACGAACTTAACATTTTTTTTACGCGATTCTTATCACTTTTACTTACTAGATTTCCATGTCGAAGCTCTCTTTTTTTATTAGATGTTTTTTTCGTTAACATATGTCCTTTAGTGGCTTTGTTCTTTTTTACTTTTCCACTCTTTGTTAAAGAAAACCTTTTTGCAGCTCCTCTTCTTGTCTTCATTTTTGGCATATTAGTTACTCCTTCTTATTTCGGATTCATAATAATTGCAAATCTGTTTCCTTCTAATTTGGATCTTTTTTCCATTTCTGCATCGTCTGATAATGCTTCTAAAATCCTCTCTAACAATGTTTCTCCCAAATCTTGTCTGGCCATTTCCCGACCACGAAACATAATGGTAATTTTCAGTTTAAACCCCATACTAAGAAATTTCTTTGCTCTTTTTAGCTTTGTATCGAAATCATTGTCGCTAATACGGGGTCGAAATCTAACCTCTTTTATTTTAATTACATGCTGTTTTTTCTTACTCTCCTGGTCTTTCTTTTTCTTATCATATTTCAGTTTTCCAAAATCCATCAACTTACAGACAGGCGGATTTGCCTTTGGTGCGACTTCTACCAAATCCAGGTTTACATTTCGTGCTTTATCCAACGCTTCTTCGATAGATAAAACACCAAATTTTTCTCCATCCTCTCCGATTAATAATACTTCCTTTGCTTTAATATTACCGTTAATTCTAATATCTTTTATTTTTGTGATTTTATTGTTCTCCTTCGCTCTTTTATTTCCTGTAATAATTCGGGAATTAAATTGTCAATATTCTGTTGTCCAAGATCTCCCTCAAATCGTCTGCGAACTGAAACTGTACCATCATCCTTCTCTCTTTCGCCAATGATGAGCATGATATTGATTTTTTTCAATTCCGCTTGTCTGATTTTAGCCCCGATTTTTTCCTGTCGGTTGTCCAATTTCACCCTCAATCCTGCTGTTTTTAGTTTTTGAAATATTTCTTTGCTATAGGTTGTAGATTTCTCTGAAACTGGCAAAATAATGATCTGAATTGGTGCAAGCCAGAGCGGAAAATCTCCTCCACAATGTTCCAAATAAACACCGAAGAATCGTTCTATTGACCCAAGAATTGCTCGATGGATCATCACGGGTCTTTTTTCTGATCCGTCACTCGCAACATAGAGTAGATTAAACCGTTCAGGTAGGGTAAAATCCAGTTGAATGGTACCTAATTGGTGACTTCGTCTGAGGGCATCCTTTACGAAAAAATCGATTTTAGGACCATAAAATGCTCCCTCCCCCTGATCAACACTATAGTCGATTTCAAAGTGTTTTAAAGTGTTATGTAAAATAGTTTCCGCTTTTTCCCAAATAATTTTATCACCAAGCGCCTTATCCGGTCTTGTACTTAAACTGACCTTAAAGTCAAAAAAGTCAAAAACATCATAAATTCTTTTTATCATTTTCAGAAGCGATTCCATCTCAGACTCAATCTGGTCTATAGTACAAAAAATGTGAGCATCATCCACGATAAAACTTCTGACTCGTGTTAATCCGGAAAGAACCCCAGCTCGTTCAAATCGGTGTAATCTCCCAAAATCAGCAATCCGAAAAGGCAAATCACGATAGGATCTGAGCGAAGAGGAATAAATAATTGTGTGACCTGGACAATTCATCGGCTTCATCCCCATCACTTTATCATTCATCTCAATTTTGTACATATATTCCTGGAATAACTCCCAGTGGCCGGACCTCTTCCAAAGTTCTATATCATACATCTGCGGAGAAATTACCTCCTGATATCCATATTCTTGATATAGTTCTCTAAGGAATTTCAACAATTCATTATATACAATCGTACCATTGGGTAGGAAGAATGGATTACCAGGTGAGAGCGGACTAAAAAGGAATAAGTCAAGCGCCTTGCCTAACTTACGGTGGTCATTCTTTTTTGCCTGTTCCAACAACGTTAAATAAGATTTAAGACCATCTTTCGTATAAAATGCGGTGCCATAGATTCTTTGTAGCATTTTATTATTTTCATCTCCCCTCCAGTAGGCTCCGGCTGTATTTAATAGCCGGAAGTGCTTGATTACACCAGTGGATGGGAGATGAGGACCTCGGCATAAATCGATAAAATCACCTTGAGAATAAGTTGTGATTGGTATACCATCCTCTATATCATCAATAATTTCAAGTTTATAATCTTCGTCGAGCTCATTAAAAATCTTATAGGCTTCCTCTTTTGTAAGAACTTGCCTTTTAACTTGGAAATTCATTTTGGCTATTTCACGCATCCGACCTTGTATATTTTTAATATCCTTATCGGTGAAAGGTGTATCGACATCGAAATCATAATAAAACCTGTTTTCTATTGTAGGTCCAATCGTGATTTTAGTGGTTGGCATAAGTTCTTTTACAGCTTGAGCCATTAAATGAGCCGTACTGTGTAGAAGAATATCGTGCCCTTCTTCCGAGTCTGTAGTAATAACTTCCAGTTCTGCATCTTCTTCCACCGATCGATTCCAATCCCTCACCTCACCATTTACCTTCACGGCAACGGCATGTTTTGCAAGAGATGGATCTATATCAGAGAAGATTTCAGAAGCTGGAGTACCTAAAGGATAGACTCGTGGATCGTGTCCGGATACTTTTACAGTGATTTGTTTCATATAATATTATCATAGATAGTGTATCATGTTATATAGTGGGCGATTGAGGAGTCTCCAAAGGATCCTTCGGAGAACCTCTGACCTTCCCGACGATGCCATGTCGGGACGCTCTAACCGGTTTCTTTTACCGTGTATACGGGAAACCTTTTGAACAAAATTTGTCATATTACTATTCTCACAGTTATCAATCTCATGCTTACTTTCCCAAGTAATACATGAATATGTGAGCGATAGAGGAGTCGAACCTCTGACCTCATGCACGTCAAGCATGCGCTCTAACCAGCTGAGCTAATCGCCCAAATAGTGCTTTTGATGCGAAGAAAATTTAGAACTAACTCTTTGGAAAAACAATATTATGATAAGATTGAATTATTTCAGGAACAATCCGTGGATAAAGGGAATCAATAGTTCAAATAAATATCTGTTTTCCTACAAATCCGATAGATTTAAAGTATTCAGATATGTGACTTGATCACTAAGTATTTCGACTGCTTTTAAAATAAATTTATCATCATCAAATGAAGATTCGATCCGTGCGCTTATCCCGCCCAGCATACTCGAAACTTCTCTCTCAAGTCCAATAATTAACCATTCTTGTTCAACATCAAATTGATTTGTTTTCTTTTCTTCAAAATAGGATTCTAATTGATCAAGAGAATGTCGCACAAGAAGATTTTCTACTGAAACGCTATCGAGACTCTCAGCAAGCAGAGAAAATTGTTTTTCACCGGGTAAATTCAGGGAGATGTCCTTATTCAAAAGAAATTCACGAAAATCAGAAAGGACTGTAGAGTCAATTTTAACAGGAAGACTTACATCGTTATTCTGAATGTAAATCGATGCAAATTTGAAAAACAATCCCCTTCTCCAACATTCCCTGGTGAGGGGAGGTATCTTTTCCAGTGTCAATTCAATATCAGGGAAGATTCCCCCATTAGCCATAACTTTTCTTCCACTGTGTGTGGAAAACAGGGAATCCTCATCCACTTCGTTTAATATTATTCCTTCTTTAATATATCCGGGTCTCTGAATCAATCGCCCAGAGGGAATATAATACTTTGCAGTTGTCATTTTCAGTGACCGGTCCCGGTCCAAAGGATATACGGTTTGAACGAGTCCCTTTCCAAAAGATTTTGTTCCTATCACCACACCTCTGTCCAAGTCTTGAATTGCGCCTGCAACAATTTCACTGGCAGAAGCACTTCCACCGTCAATGAGTATTGCAAGAGAAATGGAAGAATCAACAATTGGATCCGACTGTGATAAAAATTCACGGTTAGATTCAGAAACTCTTCCTTTTGTGGAGAGCAGAACCTCTCCCTTATCGATTACCATGTCAAGGATACGAATAGAAGCATCCAGAAGACCTCCGGGATTTCCCCTCAAATCGATGATAATTTCGTTTGCTTCTTGTTCTATTAAACTGATAAATGCTCTTCTTATTTCGGTGTATGAATTCCGGGAAAACCGAGTTAATCGAATATATCCTATATTTTCAGTTACCATCCCAAAGTAAGGTACATCTTGAATTTTAATGATAGCACGGGTTAACTCAAAATCGTGGGGATCTTTTTCACTATAACGAACAATACTTAATATTACAGTTGTACCCCGCTTTCCCCTGATTTTTTTTGCTGCCATTTCCAGATTCATGTCTTTTGTCGATTCTCCATCTATTCCAACGATTCTATCACCCGGTAATATGCCGCTTCTTTGTGCAGGAGTATCGTCCATAGGAGCAATAACAGTCAACGAATCATCCCGCATGCCAAGCTGAATACCAACTCCTCCATACTGACCCTTGGTTAACATATCCAGATTTTGTCGGTCATCGCGTTCTAAGTAGACAGTATACGGGTCGAGTTCTGACAACATTCCTTCTATGCCGGCAACTGCCAACTTTTGGGGGTCTATCTGATCAGAATAGTTCGTCATAATTTTCTTGTAAACATCGTACATCAGTTTCCAGTTATCAGAGATATTTCTATAAAGATCTACACGAGCAATAAGAAAAGAAAAACTTATTAGAGTTGAAACTATGATAAGGATAGATATTCTATTCCTTTTCCAATTATATCTTTTACTCATATTATATTCCTCTTTACATTCATTTAAAATTCAATATAAGAAATTACTTTAAAAAGTACAAGGTGTTGCCATAAATATTCCATTAATCTATTATCCAATTACTCGTGATTACTTTAGAAATTGATTTCCAGATTTGTGTCTGGATTTCATGGATTGATTTCATTCCGTCTACAACTATAAACCTATCAGAATAATCTTGAGCAAGGTGAAGATATCCTTTTCTAACCCGCTTTAAAAATTCGTTTCCCTCAATTTCCATGCGGTCAAAAGATTTCCCTTCCATGCGACTAATGGCTACTTCTACTGGAATATCTACCAAAATAGTTATATCAGGATCAGTATCTTTTGTTGCGAATTTGTTAATATTTTTTAACCACGTGATATCAAGTCCCCTTCCAAAACCCTGGTAAGCGAGCGTGGAATCCGTATATCGATCGGAGATGACAATATTTCCCGATTCCACATTGGGGATGATGATTTCTTCTGTAAGTTGAGCACGACTGGCAGCGAGGAGGATTGTTTCTGTAATAGGGTCCATCTCATTATGGTTCTTATCCAATATAATTGATCGAATCTGCTCAGATATTACTGTTCCTCCGGGTTCACGGACTAAAACAATATTTCTTCTCTCTTGCTTCAGTTGGATCTCAAGTAATTCAGCTTGGGTCGTTTTCCCACAGCCATCAATCCCCTCAAATGTAATAAAAATACCCTTCATCTTAATTTTTCAGGCAATAAACTCTTCTATCAAGTTTTGCAACATTAATTGAAATATACATTTGGATTATCCTTTCCAATGATGATAACAAATTCTCCCCGAGGCTTCTTTGTTGTAAAATAATTCAGTGCCTCTTCCAAAGTTCCCCGAAAAATTTCTTCATGGAGCTTTGTCATCTCACGACATACAGCTACAGGTCGATTTCCCAGGGAATTCATACAATCAGTAATTGTTTTGATCAACCTTTCCGGTGATTCAAATAATACAATACTTCTTTCCTCAGATGCAAGTATGGATAGCCGTGTTTTCCTCCCCTTCTTCTTTGGTAAAAACCCTTCAAATACAAACTTATCTGTGGGGAGCCCCGATTGAACTACTGCTGCGATAACTGCCGAAGGACCCGGAATTGAGGTAACATTAATGTCTTCTTTCAGACACTCACGGATAAGTCGGTATGCAGGGTCACTAATTCCTGGAGTCCCAGCATCCGACACCAATGCAACTTCTTTCCCGCTTTTTAACGTGGAGATGATTGAGGGTATTCTTTTGTATCTGTTATGTTCGTAGTAACTCATCATTTGTGTATTTATGTTATAACGGTTTAGAAGGATTTTAGTCCGGCGAGTATCTTCTGCAACGATCAGATCAACTTCTTTTAGAATTTCTAGTGCCCTGACTGTTATATCCCCTAAGTTTCCAATGGGGGTTGCGACTATATAAAGAGAAGAAATCCGTATACACCTAACGTTAGATGGAATCGAGTGACTTCCGAATAGCAGCTATTCCGTAGTCAATTTCATCCTTACTAACAATTAAATGTGGACGGAAGCGGATTCCGTGTGTTCCGGTTCCCATTATAATGACGCCATTCTCGAGCGTCTTAGATACTGTTTGATCCCTGAGTTCTCCACTAGGTAAATCAAACGCACACATAAGACCCAATCCCCTTGGATTCTTTACCAAAGTTGGATAATCATTTTGAAGGGAGCCGAGTTTATTTAACAGATATTCACCTGTGGACTTTGCGTTTTCTACAAGACTTTCATTCTGTATTATCTCGAGATAAATAGTTAGTCTCACCATATCTGTAAGATTCCCGCCCCATGTAGAATTAATTCGACCTGACTCAGTGAAAACATTATTGGTGACTTCATCAATTCGGTCACTGGATACGAAACCACAAACTTGACTTTTCTTACCAAAACACATGAGGTCTGGCTTCACCTGATGATTTTCCCACGCCCACATTTTCCCTGTTAGACCCATGCCCGACTGAATTTCATCAAAAATCAATAGTATGTCATTGTTGTCACATAAGTCACGTAATTCCTGTAAAAATTCTTTCCGGAAGTGGTTATCTCCCCCTTCACCTTGAATCGGTTCAATAATCAATGCTGCAATATCGTCCCTGTACTTTTTGATAGTTTCTTTTACCTGGTTTATTGCTTTTTCTTCCAAATCCTTAGCTTTCTTCAAGTTTTCCTCATTCAACGGAAAAGTCAACTTGGGATTGACAATTCTGGGCCAATCAAATTTGGGAAAATAATCCGTTTTGCGAGAATCGGCAGTATTGGTAAGAGACAAAGTGTAACCTGTCCGACCATGGAAACATTGCTGAAAATGAATGATTTTAGATCCCACTTCCCTTGCAGACCCATTTTTTACAAAGTTTTTTCTTACTTTCCAATCAAATGCAGCCTTGAGTGCATTCTCTACCGCTAAGCCTCCACCTTCAATGAAAAAGGCATATCTAAAATGATCTGGGACTGCAATCTCAAAAAATGTGTCAACAAACTCAGCCATTTGTGTACTATAAAAATCCGAGTTTGTGGGCTTATTTAGAGCGGCAGTGGCAAGTTGGTCTTTTGCTTCCAGTATGGTAGGATGATTATACCCAACAGGCATGGAGGCAAACATGGCGAATAAATCCAAATATTCCTTTCCATCTCTGGCGTCCACAAACCATGAGCCGTGACTTTGTTCAAGGTCAACAATCTGTTTGAAACCATCTGCAAGCATGAATCTCGATAATACTTCAGTTACATTTTGTGCTTTAACCATCATTTTTCTGATACCTACTTAAAGTTATTTCAATTATTTATTCGTTAAATCACCAAATGTGATTCCCTGGGCTAACGTCATTTCGCCTCCCCAGTTGATGGTATTTGTCTGACGCCTCATATAGACTTTCCAGGCATCTGAACCTGACTCACGTCCCCCACCTGTTTCCTTTTCGCCACCGAAAGCACCACCAATCTCCGCACCTGAAGTTCCAATATTGATATTTGCGATTCCACAATCACTTCCTGCGTGGGAAAGAAATTTTTCTGCATTTTGAAGGCTATCGGTAAACATTGCACCGGAAAGTCCCTGTGGCACGTCATTGTGTTGACGGATGGCATCGTCAATATCTTCACATTCGATGAGGTACAGAATTGGGGCAAATGTTTCTTCCTGAACGATGGGAAAATCATTCTTTGCTTTCACAAGGGTCGGTTCCACGAAATATCCAGGTTCATCCAATTCATTTCCTCCGTATAGAATCTCCCCACCTTCTTTTTGTATTCGTACCAAAGCTTGCTTATAATCTTCAACACCTGATTCATTTACCATGGGTCCCATGAGTGTGTCTTTTTTCAGAGGGTCCCCTATTTTCACCTGACGATAAGCTTGAATTAATTGTTGGGTTATATCATCAAACATATCCTTATGAATAAACACCCTTCGTGTGGACGTACACCGTTGTCCGGTTGTACCCACGGCTCCAAACACAATGGCAGGAATAGTGTTTTTCAAATCGGCAGATTTATCGACGATAATGGCATTATTGCCACCCAATTCGAGAATAGTTTTACCCAATCTTTCCCCTACGATGCCACCAATTTTCTTTCCCATGGGTGTAGAACCGGTAAAAGAAATTAATGGAACCCTTTTATCCTTCACGAGTAGATCCCCTACTCTTCTGCCACTTCCGATTATCAGGTTAAATACCGCCGGATATCCGAGGGATTCCGTCACTTCATTGCAAATATTCTGAACAGCAATCGCACACAATGGAACGGTTGAGGCAGGTTTCCAGATGACCGTATCCCCACAGACAGCTGCAATAAAGGCATTCCAGGACCAGACTGCTACAGGGAAATTGAATGCCGAAATAACTCCGATAGGTCCAAGAGGATGCCACTGCTCATACATCCTGTGTAACGGACGTTCGGAGTGCATAGTGAGACCATATAATTGTCTGGAAAGACCAACTGCAAAATCAGCAATATCGATCATTTCCTGGACTTCTCCGTCTCCCTCCTGCTTGATCTTTCCCATTTCCAGAGCGACAAGACTCCCCAATAAATCCTTTTGCTTTCTTAAGACATTGGCAATTTCCCGAACCAATTCACCGCGTTTTGGAGCAGGAACCATCCGCCACTCTTGAAATGCTTCAATCGATGCCATCACTACTTTCTCGTAATCTGCTTCCGAACATTGATGAACCGAAGCAATCAGTTCACCCGTGGCTGGATTGATGGAATCCAACCTCCCGGAATCAGTGGTTTCGAACCATCGATTGGGACTGACACACGCTCCGAAATTTTCGTTTTTTATGCCTAATTCTTTTAAGAAATCCATTTATTTCAAGACACCTTGTTTATAGATATTTGTTTTAAAAACCAATAACGATTATTGTGAGAATATTTTCCTCAAAAAAAGCGGCGGAATTTAGAGGGGAATGTGTGGATTTTCAAGGGAATTGGGGGAAGAGATTTACCAAAGAGATAAGGAGATCAAAGAGATAATAACTTAACTATTGTGAGCTATTGACCTGACGGGTCGAAGAATCAGTTTGATTATGATTTTCGCAATTAATGATCAAATTACTAATCGAGAAAGAACTCGACGAAGTCCTTATCGCCCGTCACCTGTTTGTAGAATTTGAAGTTTGAATTAATATTACCCCGTTGTCGCAGCGCAGCTCGATCTGACAAATTGAGTATGGGCACAAACAAGCTGTTCGTGCTACGCTACACTGTGACGAATAATGGGACAACGAACCCATCGACTATCACCAACTTTGACAAATTCAAGCTCATTCACCAAACATCCTTCCACAGCCATACCACACCGGAATCTTCGTAGGCGGGGTAGGCTTTGTAGTTCATGGCAAATCTTCCACCCAACGCTGATAATCCATAAGCGGTCCTTTCCGAATTTCCTGATAAAATCGAAAATCAGCGGTTACCATCTCTGCTTCGAGTGATATAGCCAAAGTCAAATATAGGCAATCATACAGACTTCGCTTCGTTTGGTTAGCAATTTCAAAACTTGCTCGCAGTAGTGTTCTGAAAGGATGTAATCGTATTGGGAATAACCTAATTGCATCTCGTATCTGATCCCCCTCATATACTGACATTTCCTTACGTCGGATCCTCTTGACCAGAACATTGTCAAATTCCACCAGCAAAAAGTCCGGGGCATGAAGTTCATGAGGTTCATCCAACAACCTGCTGGCTTCATCACTGAAAGCTTCTTCAACAAACCACTTTGCAGCTACGCTGGCATCTACGACATAAACCATTACCTGTTTCGATCTTCACGGATGAGTTTAGCGCTGTCTGTAAATTGACGACCACTTAACTTTTTTCGAATTCGCTCCGCTACTTGACGGGCAGAAAGCATATCGAGCTTTGCAGCTTCTTGAAGAATAACCTTCAACTCCTTCTGAAGTGAACGACTATGCCGTTTTGCCCTGTTTTTCAACTTTTCGATAACTTCAGGTTCCAAGTCACGAATAAGGACTTGTGTCATGATCATTTCCTCCTATCTTTTCGCTGGTTGCTATCATAATGATAGCGTTAAAAAAGGAATAACGCAATAAAAATTCAGTTATTAAACATACGGACAACGAACCCTTCGACTATCACTTACTTCGACAAATTCAGGCTCATCCACCGAACATCCTTCCACAGCAATACTGCACCTTGGGTGGAACCGGCACCCACTGGGATAATTACCTGGTGTTGGAACATTACCCGGAATGGAAGGTAAAATTTCCATTTTTTCATCTATTCTAGGCAGGCATGCCAGTAAAGCTTTTGTATAAGGATGAAGGGGTGATTTTAGAATTATTTCGGTGGGTCCTTCTTCGATTATCTGTCCGGCATACATGACCATAATTTTGTCAGAAACTTGTTTGATTAAACCTATATCATGGGTGATAAATAAAATTGCCATCCCTAATTGTTGTTGAATTTTTTTAAGGAGATTTACAATTTCGGCTTGTACGGTTACATCTAATGCTGTGGTCGGTTCGTCGGCTATCAAAAGGTCAGGTTTTCCCGCTAATGCCATGGCAATCATCACCCGCTGCCGCATCCCCCCACTCAATTCGTGAGGATAGCTTTTGTACCCCATCTTTGGATCAGGATACTTTACCAGATTTAGCAGTTCTATCACTCGCTGTTTGGCATGAGCACCATTCAGTTCTCCCTGCATTTTTACGGCTTCCAGTATCTGCTTCCCGCAGGACATGACAGGGTTTAACGATGTCATTGGCTCCTGAAAAATCATGGCGATTTTCTTTCCTCGGTACTCCCGGATTGATTTTTTATCAAGGGATACTAAATCCGTACCATTAAAGATGACTTTGCCACCAATTATTTTCGCTGGTTTCTGTAATCCTATGAGGGAAAGAGCCGTCATACTCTTTCCACACCCCGACTCTCCCACAAGACCTACAGTTTCACCCATTTTAATTACAAAGGATACATTATCGACAATGGGGAGAGAATTACCGTTTGTGATGATATGAGTTTTTAATCCGCTGACTTGTAGTAAGATTATTTGCTTCACTTAAAGAGTAAAGGTTCCGGGAGGAGCCCTATGATAACGATAATATAGTTTCAATAGGACAAGTCATTGCCTGCTTGTTCAGCAGACAGGCGAGGATCCGTCGGTTGACGGAGTACGTGTCTTCACGCCGTCGGAGCGATACAGCACGCAAGTGTGGCAATTTCGTATATGTTCGGCTAAGAAACGAGATTACTTCGCTCCACTCGTCCGCAGGATCCTTCGGATAATGACATTGTAAATTTAATAGGAGTCAAAAATGACATAGTAGTTCATCCTTTTACCCCATTCTTCTTAATCACATCCCCCCCCTTTTGAGAGCAGGGTCAATTAGCCACAACCAATCATCCATCAGAAACTCCAACCGAATGGCAAGTAACGCAATTCTTCCCATCACTGTGTATCCAAAGGCAGCGCCAAAAGTAATCATTAAGAACCATATTCCAAGTTTAGCTGTTTTACCAACCCATCCTTTATGCTCAATGGAGAAAAAGAAATAGACAATTCCTGAGAGAACACCAACAATAATGATAAGGCTTCTGATAGAACCCCAGAAGTCAAAAGTCCCAGTTGGATCTGTTACCCAGATTGTGATAATACTATTTCGAATCTGGACAAGAAAGTCGGCATGGAGAAATCCGATTAACCGAATACCAGCCGTTGTACCGATGATAAATGCCAAAGGCCAACGACTTATCCAACCTCCTTTGGGCGCCAACCTCCAGAGGAGCATGACACCAAGGATTAAGGGAAATATATAGAAATAATCTGCTTCTGCTTCCAGACCCGGCATTGCCCAACTTTGAATCCATTCCGGAAATAGTTTCCCTAGAAGATTAGGGATAATCGTCGTCCAGAAACCCACCACCATCCAGTAAGCGGCAGAGACACCCACAACCACCGATTCAGCAACCTTATAAAAAGGATTATCTCTATAAAGAAATGACATGATAAACAGGGTAAAGAACGCAGCCACCCAAATACCGATAGTCCGAGAAAGACTTACTTTATATTCGGTCTGGTCAGGATTTTCCAACATGGCAGTATGGTAATCTCTGGGGAGGGCATTTTCATACTTTATCCACCGGTGATCGGGATTGGGATCATCTTTATTCACCTCTACTGCATGGATATAAGCTTTTCCTATCCCGTGTTCGGTAAATACCATTCTGCCTAAGAGAAAGAGACCACCGATTACAAATATCACAGTCCAAATTAGTTGTTCCCGCTTCATGCTTGCACCTCCCTCTCCCTCTTCCTCTCAGTAAAAAAGACCCAATTCGCAATAATGATAAGCAAGATAATCAGGATATGGGCAACAAGTTGAGGTCCCATTCTCCGACTTGCCTCAAGATACTTGGGATCAGGAATTTCCGCTCCATAAGTATCAACGACGATTTTTTCATACTCCGCTGCTCCCTTGATAGCGCCCAAAAGACCGGGAAGTTGTTGGGGAATGTAGGGATACAGCAAAGGCGCTTGAACCCCTGTACACCCGGCGACTATTTTTATTTTGTCGGGATAGGGTGTTACAGCATATTGGATCCACTCTTTTGTCCCCGCATATCCGGCGCTGACATTGATAACGAGTTCGAAATCCTGAACAGAGTGGATTCCTGCCATCATAGGAATAGTATTAATACCCGAACCTTTATCATCCGTTGTATAGAGTTCACGAAGGTCTGTAACGATTACCTTTATGACTCCTTCGTTGCCTGGTTTATACCCCAAATTCATATAATCCACGCCATATTTCATGTGTGGAAAATCCGGATTGATGACTTTGGCAATGACATCATCGATCATTTGAGGTCCCACTGGCCAGAGGGAAATAAAATATAATTTCAATCCCTTAGAGGCGCAGTGATAGGTGAATGCGGTTGCCATCGGTCCTAACTCACCCTCGCTGGCAGGATCAAAATCAAATGCAAGCAGTACGGGATCACCTTCATTAAGCTGTTCAATCACATTAAATGTATCCATAGACAACTGGGATGGAACTTCAGGAAAGGTTTTCCCCGTTATTCCAATGATGTAAATAGGTATCACAACGGAAAGGAACATAAGCAGGAATATCCATCGTTTGTCTAAATTCTTGAAAAATTCATACATGACTTATTCCTCCCCCGATCCTAAATATGAACGGTCAACACCCAATAGTACCTTTAGAGACGTGGAGGCGACACCGAGAGCAATACCGATCATAATTGCCCGGTTACCAGCCGTGTTGAACACGCTCATAATGTAAATCGTCAAATTCTCAATTCTCAAGCCGCTCACTGCATCCGGAAGCCACGATGTCAGAAAAACACCGGCAAACGTCCTACCCAAAAGAATAATAAATGCTGTGACAAGCAGAAGAATCGCTTCCGTATTTTTTGCTCGGAAAGCCCTGAACGCAGCGGAGGCAATATAAAAAGCTAACATGGCGAACATGGTTGCAGTCAGAGGCTTAAACGCATATTCATAGAGCCACCAGAATGGACCGCCCAACTCTCGATATTCCCCGG
>JADFPG010000177.1 GCA_022562455.1 Fidelibacterota bacterium
GACAGAACGATTTTCAATGGCGCTGCTTTTTAGTGAAGATCGTGATGATCTTATGAGAAATAAGAAAGTCGTCCAGGGAATCTATAACGCCGGATATAATTTTTCCAGACCGCCTGACAAACCAAAAGTGACAGCAGTTCCCGGCGACCAGCGGGTGACGCTTTACTGGGATAGAAAAGCCGAGAAAAGTTTTGATCGATTTCTTGGTACCTATGATTTTGAAGGGTATAAGATCTACCGCAGTACGGATCCGGCATTACTTGAACCTAAAATAATAACAGATGCTTATGGAATTAAAACCTATCGTAAAGCCATTTTCCAATGCGATTTAATTAATTTTGATCTGGATACACTCTGGTGGGTCAAAGGGACTCATCCTGCGGATGTTAACGGTGTTCAGTTTAATATGGGTGACGATACAGGTCTGGTGCATACCTGGACCGATTCCACAGTTCAGAACGGTCAGACCTACTATTATGCTGTGGTTTCTTACGACCGGGGGCTTCCTCCTATTCGTATCGGTGAAGAAGGATTACCGCCAACCGAAAGTTCTGCCATTATCAATATTGATGATCAGGGCTACGTAATTGGCACAGATATCAATGCGGTCGTGGTAACACCCAATGCCCCGGCAGCCGGTTACCAACCACCGCAATTGACAGAAATTGATCATATTGAAGGGCCGGGAACAGGTTCAGTCGTGGTTGAAATTATTGATCCGGCCTACGTGAAAGAAGATCGTACCTACCAGGTAAGGTTTGATCACGGGGGTCCTTTTCAAACAACCTCTTATTCTGTTTTTGATATGCATGAGGACCCACCAATTGAGTTGATCTCTAACAGTCCTTATGTATTTATTGACTCCATTTTAATTGATCCTTTGTTGAATCGTTATGAACATATTCCTCAAGAAGGTGATCTTTTTGATGGCATGAGGATATTGGTAGGGAATGATTTAATTGCCTTAGATACATTTGAATCAGGTTGGACTGAAGCAAGCCAAAGTAACTTAAAGTACAGCATTAGTTTAACATCGCAAAGTATACTATACCCGGCAGATTACGAAATCGTATTCTTCGATTCTACAGTGGATCAATCAACCAATGGCAGTCCAACCAACTTTAAAGTATGGAACGTGACGGAAGAAAAATGGAGCGAATTCTGGTTTAGGGATCGTAATGACAATGGAATTCCTGACAAAGCCACGGAATACATTTTTATGTGGGAGACGGTAGATGGGGTCAAAGTAAAAACCTGGAAAGTAATTTTTGCTCCTCCTGATCCAATAATGGATACAACCTGGATTGACGACAGCATGATTATCGTCGAAATTCCAGTGGATCCGATTTTTCCTGCTGATGGGGATATATTTCTGATTAGTATCGATAAACCATTCCGCGGAGAATATGGGGATAGTTCTTATGCAATAATGGGTGATATTTTCGAATTTACCACCCAAGCTGCCACCATTGATAAACAACAAGCAAAATCCGGGTTAGATCAGATTGCGGTCGTTCCTAATCCCTATATGGTTTCTGTTACATGGGAGCCGAAAAGCCTTTTTTCAACCGGTCGCGGAGCAAGAATGGTGGAATTTATTCATCTGCCAAAAGAATGCACTATACGTATTTATACCGTACGTGGATATTTAGTGGATACTATTTATCACAGCAAAGATATGAGTGATGGCAGTGAATTCTGGGATTTAAGGACTAAGGAGGGCAGGGATATTGCTTATGGGCTTTATATTTTTCATATTGACGCCCCGGGAGTGGGTGAAACCATTGGAAAGTTTGCGGTAGTTAAATGATTTTCATCAAACGAATTTTTCATCAAACAAACCCATATCGGTTCCCTGAAAAAAGTGGCAATCTTTCCGGGTGTAAATGGTGTAGCTATTTTTTATTGATAATAGCCCTATCAAATCCTGCTTTTAGTCAATTCGCTGTCAATGTTTCAAAGGTCAGTACCACTGCGGCGCCATTTTTAGAAATTGAAGCCGGGTCCCGGGCGGTAGGGATGGGGAGCGCCTTTGTAGCAGTTGCCAATGATGCTACGGCTTTGTACTGGAATGTGGCAGGCATATCCCGCCTGAAACAAAATGAACTGGTATTAATCCACACGACCTGGATTGCCGATATCGATTATAATTATGTGGGAGGTGTTTTTTTAATAGACCGTTTGGGTGCCATTGGCTTTAGTATTACGTCTCTCGGTACAAACGAAATGAAAGTTAGAACGGTTGACGAACCGGAAGGTACCGGCGAAAGATTTAGTGTGAGCGACTTAGCCTTTGGGCTGGCTTTTGCTCGAAATCTTACCGATAGATTTTCAATTGGCTTTAATGCAAAATATATTCGACAGAATATCTGGAATATGAGCGCCACCGGTTTTGCGATTGATATCGGAACATTATTCATTACCCAATTTTCCGGCATGAAAATCGGAATGAGCATTTCCAACTTCGGTGGTAAGATGCAGATGTTTGGCAAGGGCACCTTTGTCAATTATGATTTAGCTCCAACTCAGGAAGGCAGTAATGACCGCATCCCGGCCAATTTACTAACAGATAAATTTCCACTGCCGCTTATATTCCGGGTGGGGATAGCGCTGGATGTATTAAAATTCGGATCGAGTCATTTGACTTTGGCGGTGGATGCTGCTCATCCCAATGATAATACGGAGTATGTGAATCTGGGAATGGAATATGCCATAAATAATCGGTTATTTTTACGAACAGGCTATAAAAATCTTTTTATGCTCGATAGTGAAGAGGGCTTGACCTTTGGAGCCGGATTAAAACACAGAATCAGCCGCTCGGCAAAGTTGATCATTGACTACAGCTATCAAGATTTTGGACGGTTGATCAATGCTCAAAGATTTTCCTTATCCTTGGAATTTTAAGGTTTAATCCTGTTGTGGGTATTAAATTGTCTTGTGCATCTAAAAGAAAACGGCGTGTTCATCATAACACTGCACCGGACGGATTTCCACAATACTGGCGGGTCATACCGGCTGTTTGAATAACAACCGATAATTCACCTTTTGGTGGGGTTGATTATATCCCGGTTATCCGGAAAGGAAAACATCGTAGGGAGGGTGTGTAAGTGACATCGGAGCCTTGGGTAGCCCATTCCTGAAAAAGAAACAGGATATATTGAAATGGAAGGAATAATAAGAACCAAAACCTTGCTGCTGTGTTTAGCGATGGCGCTGACAGTGAACCAAACTGCCTTCGCCCAGGTTTCTGTATTTCCCGAATTCTTGAATTTCGACGAGGTAACCGTTGGACAAACCGCATCACAACCACTTGTCATATCAAACCAAGGAGATACAACTATTGTTGTAAATGATATCAATTTGTCCCACTCTTATTTCCAGGTTTCAGATACCTCGTTTTCCATAACTCCAAACGATAGTCAAATTGTAGTTGTTACTTTTTCTCCACAAGAGCAAGGTGTAGCTGACGGAACTATGAGTATTTTTGTAAACGCTCCATCTGAGACAACATTGGAGGTAGAATTGATTGGCTGGACTCCAATTGACCTGAACGTTGAATTGCTCAGAAACGAATCTTCGACGCCTATATCCTTCAACTTGCAGAAATCCAGAGAATTCCTTCTCCATCTGCGAGCGTCCTCAGAGACTAACTGGTCTATCCCCGACTCGGAAAGCGCCGTATTGACGATCTATATAGATAGTGCGGATAGCTCTCAAAATCAGGACATCGTTCTATTTAAAGGTGATGAGCTTTTCGTATATAAGGTATCATTAGGGAGAATGGACAGTGGAAGCCATTCCATAGAGGTTTATTTCAATGGAGATAAATCTCCCCCCGGCGCTCAATTTGTTTTCCTGGATGAGTTCTCTCTTATTCCTATAGCTCTCAATAGCCCGGACTATGATGTCTTTCGATTTTCTCCTGTCTTATACGGTAGAGATCTTGTTAGTGATGATGAGAGTGTACGCACCGATGTACCTTTATTGATGTGGCATGAAGTCGACACTGTGGGATCATACAAACGGATCGAATACAGCATGATTTGGAGCAACGAAGATGGGGGTACTAATAGCATTAGTTTGATGTCCCGGTGGGGTCGCACAACAGATATTGAATGGATTTATGAAGTGTGGGTCGATCCCGGAGGAAACGTTTATGAGGAATATTTTCAGGGTCCAGGACATTCTTATTTGCCTTTTGATGGTAATAGGATTGATGATCACCCGATTTTGAAAACGGTTACCATAAATAATATGGTGAGCGATGAAGGGGTATCAAATTATAAATTTTTTCTTTCTCCCGAAAGGAGCAAACATGAAATACACTCACGGGAAATCCTTATGGATGAAGATCCATGGACTTATGAAATCATGGCTTTGGAAATGATCGCTGAGGGTAAATATGAAAGTCCGGCTGACCCTTTTACTTCGGCTGTAAGCGATGCCCGGAATTATCTTTACCTTGAATTCAATACACAAATGGTTGGATACGGCTTAAGATTGACTTTTGCAGCCAAGCTGAAAAATGATCCGTTTTGGTATTATTCCGACCATGGTCTCTCGTCCATAGGAGCAGTAAATGCCGGAGGATGGCGTCGGTCTACCATTGAACTTCCACCAGAAACTACCCTTGATGATCTTGACTCGTTGCAAATTTTGGGTTCCGCTTCCGGTTCCTTTTCCATTACCTTTGAGGAACTTTCTAAAGTTTTTTTGTTAGATGAAGACTTTGCGCTT
>JADFPG010000054.1 GCA_022562455.1 Fidelibacterota bacterium
AATTTCCAGGGTGATCCCGGTGCCATCGGGCGCCGGAGACCCTGTCGGCAGGCTTAAGGTGCCGAGGGGTGTTTGCACCAGCGTTTGGCCCGCGGTGTGGTTCGCTGGTGGGGGCGTTGAACCGCCGATTACGGTGCCGAATACGGCCATCACGTCGCCGGAAGTGCGTAGCCCTGCCGCTGCATTTGACCCTGGTGTCGCGGCGGTTGGGACGGTGGTTCGATCGCCAGGATGCGGACGGTGATCTGGCTTTCGGCAACAACGCCGGACGCCGGTGGTGCCGCAAGGCCGGTGCCGGCGGGGGAGCCGGCCGGAGGAGGCGGACCCGCCAAGGCTCCGGGACTGGCTTGGCCGGCGCCGGTCGGAGGCTGACCCGCGACGATTCCAGGGCTGAGCCGGCTGGTGGTCTGTCCGGCAGGGGCGGGCAGGGGGCTTGGGCCTTGAGGCCTCACTACCGTGGCGGTCAGTACCATGCCGGGAGCAAGAGGGCCGTTGGTACTGGTGCCGGCGTTGCCGCCAGGACCGGTTCCTTGAACCGGGGAAGGCTGGGCGCCGGTCGTCGAGGAACCCGTTGGGGCGGGGGCGGGTTGGCCGCTGCCGGACCCGCGAGCGGCGGGCTTGTGGCCTGTTTGACCGGCGTCGGCAGAGGCGCTTGGGTTGACCGTCGATCCTTGGCCCGCTTCCGGCGTTGTTGCGCCGCCGCCGGCCGCGGCGCGTTGCGGACCGGCGCCGTGTACGGGCTTGTCGTCTACCGACAGAATGATGACCTGCATCTGCGTGCCCAGTGACCGCACCTGCAGCGTGACCTCACTGCCGATTTTCAACGGCAATTGAGTGTGAAGCGTCAGCGTTCCCCTTTCGATACGCAACACGACCAAGCCCGACATTTACGACAATCCTGCCGGCCTGGTCACCAGCGCTCCGACGTCGCCTTTTGAGATTCTCGGCGTCGGGCCGGAAATCTATCAGCTCAACGTCACGTCGGTCGACGACTGGCTGCGTCCCGCCGGATATAACACCGCCAATAGCAAGCAACTCACTACAGACAAGGAATTAAAAAAATTCTACAAGGGAACCGGGAAAACAGATTGGAATTTTATTAGCCGGTTTATTTGTTGCACTGTTATTAGTTAGTGATCCTTATGCTTCTATTTTTCAGTTTCAGAAGCACTCAAATCGTGGTGCCGAATCCGTTTTGGATATAACCGGAGACACCGAATCAGGCACTAAATGGGATTACGCAACTGCATGGTCTTTTCACCCAAAAGAAACAATTTCATTTATCTATCCCTATTTTTACGGATTACAGAATTATCCAACACGAGATTTAAAATCTATGGCTTACTGGGGTTATATGCCCTTTACGCAATCCACTCATTACCTTGGCTTATTAGCCGTTTTGATTGCAATTATTGCCCCGGTCATCACCCCCCCAACCCCACAAACATGGCCATTTATTGTGGGTACGGGACTTATTCTATTGGTTGGGTTTGGGAATTACTTCCCGGTTCTTTTTTGGCCGCTTTTCAAATTTGCTCCATTTTTCAGCAAATTTCGGGTTCCTTCAATGATCTACGCACTTCTCCCGTTTACTGTCGGATATCTTGCCTCGGTTGGACTTGATAACATCATGAAGTTGTTAAATAAGGGTGATAAAAAAGATTTTCAGAAATTAAAAAAATGGGGACTTAGATTATTTGGAGTGGTTGCGGGTTTTTCGTTATTGTTCCTCTTAATAGGAGACGGATTATCGAACATGTTTGGTTTTTTCAGTCACCCGGCTGATATGAGTAAAATTCGCCCTGAATTATTGACTCAATTGAAAGAAGTTAGAGTTGAGGTATTTCAAAAAGGGATGTTACTGTCTTTGATGGTGTCTTTATTAGGACTTTCCGCTCTTTGGTTAGGAGTTAAAAAACATATAAAATCCACAGCTTTTGGAGTGATTATTTTACTCGTTTTTGTTGCTGATCTCTGGATTGTTGATCATGAATTCCTCGCTCTCGAGCCATCAAAAAATCTACAGCGAAACTTTCGGAAAAACCCTGTAGTGAATTTTCTTAAACAAGACAAAGATCTGTTTAGAATTTTTCCAGTGGATGATTTTAGCTCAAACTGGTACGGCTACTTTGGATTGTCCAGTGTGGGGGGATATCGGGCTGTAAAGCTGAGAACCTACCAGGACCTCATGGATGTGGGAGGTATGAACAACCCTTCGGTTCTTAACATGCTCAACGTAAAATATTTGATTACCAAACGAAATATCCAACTTCCTGACTTTGAAAAAGTTTTCTCCGAGGGGCAGAATATTTATCAGAATTTATCCGTTCTTCCAAAAGCTTGGATAGTACCTAAAATTATTGCTGTTGAGACTCAGAAAGAATCATTGAGCAAGACCATGGTTTCAGAATTCAACCCTGCTGTAGAAGCGGTTGTTCTTGACTATGATGGCCCTGAATTAGAGAAAAATAGTATTGGAACTGTAATAGTTAAAAAGTACAGTGAAAATGAGATTGTTTTACAATCTAATTCCGAAACGGGTGGACTATTGGTGTTGTCGGAAAATTATTACGGACCAGGATGGAAGGCAACTGTGGACAATCACTCATCAAAAATTTTTCAAACAAATCATGTGTTACGATCAATTTATGTGTTTTCCGGTGTACATACGATTATCTTTCGATATGATGACTCTCTATATAAAATCTCCAGGTTAATCTCGAGGATTTCATTAGGTTTGGTACTATTAGGCATAGTTTATTTTCATCGGAAAAGCATGATGTTAATGTTGAATAAAATCGGACTTAAATAAACTCGTTTTTACCCCCGATTAACGCATTGAGGTAACCCCTTAGATTTGTAAATTTGCCGCCTAATTATTTGAGTATGTCAGCAACTTTATGGAGTATATATCATGATTGATCCCCACGGTGGTTCATTGGTGAATTTGATTTCGGATGAATCACTTGAGAATACCGGTGTTCTTCCTCTTATTTCTTTAGATCGACGTAGCCTATCGGATTTTGAAATGATTGCCAACGGCGCCTTCAGTCCGTTGAAGGGGTTCATGGAGAAAGAGGATTATCAGTCTGTTTTGAATGATATGAGACTAAAAAATGGTCTGGTCTGGTCAATTCCGATTACTCTTCCTATATCAGATGATCAATTCCAAAGTCTTAAGCGCCAGGATGAGGGGTTTATTACTAATCCATCCGGGGAAGTTTTGGGAAGAATTCAGATTACCGATATTTATTCTTATGACAAAGAGAGGGAAGCAGAAAGGGTATACCTCACTACCGATACTAATCACCCGGGAGTCTCAATCTTAAAATCAAAAGGCGATTATTATGTGGCAGGTGAGGTTGAAGCATATGCACAACCAGAGTACGAAAAGTTTAAAGAGTATAGACATACTCCTTCCGAACTTCGAAATGTATTTTCGGAGAGGGGTTGGGAAAAGGTTGTTGGATTTCAAACGAGAAATCCCATTCACAGAGCTCACGAATATATTACAAAATGTGCCCTGGAACTGGTAGATGGGTTGCTTCTGCATCCATTGGTAGGTGAAACAAAACAGGAAGACATTCCAGCTGACGTTAGAATGGAGTGCTATAAAGCGATTTTGGATAACTATTTCCCCCATCGCCGGACCGTCCTTTCAGTCTTTCCAGCTTATATGAGGTATGCTGGACCGAGGGAAGCTGTTTTCCATGCAATTGTTCGGAAGAATTACGGCTGTACTCATTTCATCGTGGGACGTGATCACGCTGGAATCGGATCGTATTACGGTACCTATGATGCCCAGAAAATATTCGGTCAGTTTTCACGAGATGATTTGGGAATAGAACCTATGTTTTTTGAACATGCTTTTTATTGCAAGCGAACAAACTCTATGGCGACCACCAAGACCTCAAGAGCAATGGATCATGAAAAGATTTTTTTAAGCGGTACAAAAGTAAGAAAACTCCTAACTAAAGGAGAAAAACTTCCATTGGAATTCACTCGTCCGGAAGTAGAAGAAGTATTAAGGAGATATTATGACAGTAAAAATGGATAACAGATTGTCACCAGGAAAAAATGACGAGCGGGGATTTGCAATCTGGTTGACAGGTCTTTCCGGGGCAGGTAAGACCACTATTTCAATCCCATTGGGAAAACGATTGATTGAGATGGGTTTTCGCGTTCAGATATTGGATGGGGATGTGGTTCGAAAAAAGTTAACCAGGGACTTGGGTTTTACAAAGGAAGACCGGGATAAAAATATTGAGCGTGTCACGTTTGTGGCAGAATTAATGGTACGTCACGGTATTATTGTAATTTGTGCTTTTATATCCCCGTATAAGGCAGAGAGAAGGTATGCCAGAGAGGAAATTGGGAGATTTACCGAAGTCTTCGTTAAATGTCCTCTGGATGTGTGTGAATCAAGGGATGTAAAGGGTCTTTATGCAAAAGCTCGTGCTGGAGAAATTAAACATTTTACCGGTATTGATGACCCATATGAAATACCGGAAAATCCAGAGATAGTTGTAGACACCAGCATGATGACACTTGATGATGAAGTTGATAAGATTATCGATTACGTGCAAAAGTATGGTTATATTAAGGAGACATAACTAGATTGTATAGGAATTTTCATTTTTTCTTTGAAACAAAATATCATTTAAAAGAACATGAATAATGGGTGAAGAACCAATCCCGCAACTGCGGGACAAGAACCAAAAAAAATATACTTGGAAACCTAGAAAAATCCCGAGAAGTGAAATTACTTTTTATATATTTTCTATAATTAGACAGGGATAATACTAATTTGAATTCTAGTATTGATTCTCATTTCTTATATCGTAGACCTTGGTTCCTGGTCTTTGGTTCTTTCGAATTCGCAGGTGTTCTACTTCTCAAGAGATTGAATAACTTGAATGCTATTCTTAAAAATATGAGAATTGTAGGAAGCGATTGAAACTTTATCGACAAGCTGGTAATATTAAAGCCGCTCTTTTTGTTGGTGGTATACTCCTGATATTGGGTCTTTTTATCTATACCCAATCTCTTATTGAAAATCTACGGAAAGAAAGCCACGAAATGGTTAGGCTATATTCTCAATTAATTGTAGATGCTGTGACCAGTCCTGACAATGAAGAACTGGATTTCATTTTTCGGGAAATCATTCAAAAAGTTACATTCCCGCTGATATATTCCGATCAGGAGGGAATACCGGTTAATTGGAGAAACCTTCCTTATGACGAGGATGTTACCCTGGAATCTGTATCTCATTTAATGAAACGAATGGATATAATGAATGTACCTATCCCATTAATCATTGTCCTGACAGACTCAGTCTCCAACGAACAGAATGAAATCCTCCTTGGACATTTACATTATGGAGACTCACGATTAATTCGACGGTTACAAATTTTACCATATGTTGAGATTGGAGCTGTGGCGCTATTCATCTTTTTTGGATTTGTCGGTTTCCAGGTGATAAGAAACAATGAAAAACGTTACATCTGGTTTGGTATGGCAAGAGAGACAGCACACCAATTGGGAACACCCATATCTTCATTGATGGGGTGGGTAGAGAGACTACGGGATCACCCTGATAAAGCTTCCGAAGTGGCTAAAGACATGGCTTCTGATATTAAGCGGCTACTGCAAATCAGTGACCGCTTTTCCAGGATGGGATCAGTACCCAAACGCCGAAACGTGGATATTCAAATAATTCTGTCCGATTCGGTAAACTATTTTGAAAAACGATTGCCTCAAGTGGGAAAAAATATTCAACTGATTTTAAAGGAAAGTGACCCTATCAACGTAAAAACTTCAGCGGCTCTTCTATCCTGGGCAGTAGAAAACATCCTCAAAAATGCTATTGACTCCATAGATCATGATAAAGGGAAAATCATTATCTCGACAATAATTGATAATCAAACTTTAGTTATTTCCATTACAGATAATGGGATTGGCATTAATAGTAAGGATTTTAAAAATATTTTTAGACCCGGATATAGTACTAAAGAAAGAGGGTGGGGATTAGGATTAAGTCTCACGAGAAGAATTATCGAAGAATTTTTAGGAGGAAAGATCCAAATTACTTCAGCAGGGTTGGGTATGGGTTCAACATTTAAAATAAGGTTACCCATTGGGGATTAAAAATTTCAAAGAATAATTCTAATCGTGAAGGAGGAATATAAAATGATGACCAGACGTGGATTTTTAAAAAGTGGGTTATTTGCCAGCTTGATTCCATCAGTCTTTCCCCAAAAAACGTCTAACGATCTTGTTCGTTCAAGGGGTAATCCTACTGTCATATCAACCTGGGTTCAGGGAATTGAAGCAAACAAGGATGCAATGCGAATCCTAAGAAAAGGAGGGATGGCTATCGATGCTGTGGAAGCAGGTGTTCGTGTTCCGGAAGGCGATCCCAATATCCGCTCTGTGGGATTTGGTGGGCGTCCCGATGAAGATGGACATGTGACATTGGATGCCTGTATCATGGATTCTACAGGAAATGCAGGTGCGGTGGCATTTTTACAGGACATTAAACATCCTATTTCAGTTGCAAGAAAAGTGATGGATAGAAGCGACCATGTTATGTTAGTAGGGGAAGGGGCAAAAAGGTTTGCCTTGGCTCATGGGTTTAAAGAAGAGAATCTACTGACGGATGAATCCCGCGAAGAATGGCTGAAGTGGAAAGAAAATATGAGTTCAACTGACGATTGGGGACCAAATGACAATCACGATACCATATCATTGTTGGCTCAAGATAAAAAGGGAAATCTGGCAGGAGCTTGTACAACAAGTGGGTTGGCTTACAAAATCCATGGGAGGGTTGGTGATAGTCCCATAATTGGCGCCGGAATGTATTGTGATAATGACATCGGTGCTGCAGGAGCGACAGGTAGAGGAGAAGCCGTCATTAAAACTGCAGGTAGTTTTCTTGTGGTGGAATTGATGCGTCAGGGTCGTACTCCTCAAGAAGCATGTGAAGATGCGTTGAGAAGGATTATTAAGCGAAAAAATGGGAATCCCAATTTTCAGATAGCCTATATTGCGCTAAGAATCGATGGGGAATATGGCGCTGCAGCATTAAAAGACGGTTTCAAGTATGCTCTGAATTCTTCAGGGACCAACAAACTTATTGACGTAAAGGGGATGCTGTCTTAATTCTACTATTTACATTTCAGATATTTTTTCTAATGTTAGTGAAAAAGAAAAAGCCCCTGTATTAACCAAGGGCTTTTCTAATCAATTTTTTAATTGATTTGACTAAAAACCTTTTACTTTAGATGCTTTTTTATAGAGTAAGTAAACAACTCCCCATCCTATCAAAACAATTACAGGAAGGTACCACCATTCATTTTGGGGTGTAGTCCCTGCATGGTGAACATTGATCATCGTCCAAATTAGGGGAACAGAAAGATAGGTGTTGTGCTTTGACCGTAGTCCGGCAAGAGACACCAAATCGGCATCAGGAGCCTTACCTTCTTTTATAGCAGGGATGATCTTTTGTTGAGCAGGCCAGATTCTGAACCAGACATTGAATGCCATAATCGTCCCAAATAGTGTTCCTGTATGAATTACAAATGCCCGGTATTCAAAATTTCCCCAATGGATGAAGCCATAATTAGCGCCAACCAATAAAATAAATCCTATGGCTACAGCTACTTGTGTGTTTTTGACCATATTGAATAGAGTATCATAGACAAAAACGCCCAGGAACGTTACTGCTAACATAGCAAAAGCGCCTGTTGTCCAACCTGCATCCGGATTATTGGGATCAAACATCTGTTGTTGGTGATAGAAAACAATCAGTAGTAGCAATACCCCGGTTACCCACGTCCAGGCGGCGCCCCAACGGAACCAATATAGAGCCCTGGGCAAAAGTTCCGGGATGACTTTTTTCTTTGAATCGGCATCCATGGTGGGAGCGAATGCGCTGTTCACAAAATTAAAAAAGTAAAGCAGTCCAATCCAAATTATGCCTGCTATGATGTGACTCCAACGAAATAGGGCTTGTAAGTCTTCCATGATTTATTTCCTGAGGTTTGATTATTAAACTAATTGCTTATTCACTTAAATCAGTAATATAGGGAAAGCCAAAATCCGAATATCGATCCTGAAGTTTCGGGACAAGCCCCAAAATCAAAATTCTTAGCGGTTTCAGTTTTTTTGTACGGATTTCAATACATTCATCCATTCTTTTCCCAGGCTAAATATTCTTTTCTTCATTGTTGAACTAAATTTATTTCCGGATAAAAATAAGCATAAAAATTCCCCCTATAGAAAATACAATATTTCCTAACCATGCGGAAAGAAAGGGATCTAAAACTCCTTTAAATCCGAGGGTTTGACCAAATCGAATAAAGGCGTAATAGGAAAAAATTACAAAAACGCTCATTCCAGCCCCGAAAGCAAGGCCGCCTTTGAGTTTGGAGGCAACAAGAGGGAGGGCAAATAAAACAACGATTAGATTTGTAAAAGCGAACGAAATTTTATAGTGTAAATTCACTTCCCATCGCGTTGTATCTACTCCGTTATTTTTTAATTCAACTATAAATCCTTTTAATTGTGTATAATTCCTCTCTTCCGGTGAGATTGCCTCCTGGCTAATATCTTCCGGTGTAAATTCTATAAAAAGCAAAGTGTCTTTTACCGAGAATGTAACATTGGTTTCAAAGCCATCCGGATCAAATTCCCTTATTGCAAAGCCATGAATATTCCATTTTTCAACGTCCTCATTCCATTTCATCCACTTTGCATCAATTCGCTTAACTAATTTTCCTTCTTCTAAAAATTGCATGGAAACACCCGTGGCTTTATTATATTTAGAGTGATAACGTTCAATGGCTATGTGAAATCGCTCCGATTTCTGGAGGAAAATATTCCTTCTTCTCTCTCGATAATTTTTGCTTTTTGTTTTACCTAAATACTCTCGCTCTATATTTCTTCGTTTCAGGTTACTTGACGTGACTAACTTATCCTCAAAAAAGAAAGAACCTATACTTATGATTAGGGAGCACAAAATGAGTGGCGCTGCAATTCTGTACATGGATATTCCCGATGATTTCATGGCTGTCAGTTCATTTCTTCTTGAGAATAACCCCACCGTGAAAATCGTGGCAATGAGAACAGCCATGGGAAGTCCGATATTGACAAACCATGGAATGGAAAACAGATAATAAGTGGAAATAATTTTGAATGGAACAGAAGAATCAATAAACCTGTCGAGATTTTCCACTGCATCCACAATAATAAATATCATCAGAAAAACAAAAATGGAAGCCCCCAGGATGAGAATAAATTGACTGATTATGTAAATATCAAGTTTTTTCATCTGAAAATACTTTCAGAAAGACTATCAAAGAGTCCTGTGGATAAGTTCCCTGTTTGTCCTGCCTGACGACAGATAGGCGATAGGCCGGAAAACTCTTCTTTAAGGACTCCTCTGACCCGTAGGGTCTCCTGTGGAGGAGCAAATCCCAAATTTAGGTTTATCTTTTTGCCTGCCCCACCTGCCTGCCTGTCCGCCTTCTTTGTGGCGGGAATGATCCCGACCTGGTCGGGAGGCAGGTAACGAGGAACGAGTGTATCAGGAGGTCTTGATTCTTGGTTCTTTATTTGCCTACTCATAACTGAGATATAACTTAAACTTCCAACCAATTTTTTGTCAGACGGATCGAATTTCACTAAAATATTGTTTCGCCGATTTCATTACTTTGGGAGCAAGAATTAAAGTTGAAACCATTGTTGGAATTGCCATGATAGCGAACATTCCGTCAATAAAATTAATTACTATATCAATTGAGACAATAGCTCCTAATACAATTGAAATTGTGTAAAATATTCGATAGGATTTCTTCCATTTTGTGCCAAATAAAAAACTTGTGCATTTGGAACCATAATAAGAATACCCAATCATTGTTGATATGCTGAACACAAAAACGATGATGATCAAAACAAATTTTCCGATTCCCGGTAGTCCTATATGAAAGGCTTGAGTTGTAAGCGTTACACCATTTGCCTCTGAACTTTGCCAAACCCCGGTCGAGAGTATTACAAAAGCTGTGATGCTGCATACTATTATTGTGTCAATAAACGGACCTAACATAGCAACCAGTCCTTCACGTATTGGCTTGGTTGTTTTTGCAGCCCCATGTGCCATCGCTTCTGTACCAATACCTGCTTCATTTGAAAATGCTGCGCGACGAATCCCAGTGATGATAACAGTCCCGACAGCGCCCCCTAATACTGCTTCTCCAGTGAAGGCATCTTTGAAAATCAGTGTAAAAAAGGTTGGAATTTCTGAATAATTTTTAAAAAGGATTAAAATACCGGCGACGAGATATAAGGTAACCATAGATGGGACCATCCGGGATGCAACTAATCCGATTCGTTTGATTCCACCAAAGATTACCATAGCTACAATTAATGCCATTACTATACCGGTTATTAAATCGCCAATGAATGGATTTTCTACAAATATTGAATTAGGTCTATATATTTCATCTCGGATTATCTGGTTAAGTTGATTAGCCTGAAATAATGATAAACATCCAAACAATCCGGCTACACTAAATAATATTGCTAATGGACGATATCTGGGGTTTAGCGCTTCAGTAATAACGTACATAGGACCGCCCTGAATTTCACCTTTATCGTCTTTTCCTCGATACATAATAGCAAGCGTGCAGGTAAAAAACTTGGTAGCAGATCCTACAATTGCGCTTACCCACATCCAGAATATAGCTCCGGGACCACCCATGTGGATTGCCACTGCTACACCGCTAATATTACCCATTCCAACCGTACTTGCCAATGCGCTCGAAAGGGCTTGAAAATGGTTGATCTGACCGGGATCATCGGGATCGTCGTATTTCCCTCTTAGAATATCAATTGCATGTTTTATATAACGAAAAGGTGTAAATCTGGAATAGATAATAAAGAAAGTGCCACCACCTATCAACAGTACGAGTAACGGTATGCCCCACATAAATTCTGCAAATTGAGCAAATAATTTTTCAATCATTTGAAGGTATGTATTATGTTCTGACATAAATAAAGTTCAACTATTTTTATGTTTAAATTTCCCCTATTTGATGAGATTTTATTACACGGAATATAAAACTATCATCTTTAAAAAGGTTTATTTATTGACTAACATTTCTCACTTCTTGATATTAATCTTGGAGAATCATTGGATAACAGGGTAATCCTGTAGGGATGATATGTTTATAGTTTAGGAATTAAAAATAAATTAACACTGTAGGTTTGGTATATTTCGAGTAAATCTGTTCACAACCTCATCTTAACACCAAGAATCTTTCATGAACAACTACTATCAACGTACAAGGCACAAATGCACAAAAAATATTGAGAATAAATGAATTAGCAAAACGGGAATTTGAACCGTTATTAATAAAGGAGATTTGGCTTACTGCAGGTACAATTACATAAAATTAAAGACTTTGTGTCTTGGTGTCTTTGTGGCTGATGAATTAATGAGGTTAGAACAGAACCAATAATATAAAGGATATGTAGATGATATTAATTCGAAATGCCGCCACAAGCGACTTGGGTATTATCGTATTATTTAACGAAAAAATGGCAATGGAAACAGAACAGAAATAACTGAACCATGACAAATTAGAAAAGGGCGTTTCACGAGTTCTTGTATCTCCTGAAAAAGGATTCTATTTGGTCGCAGGAATAGACAGTGAAGTAGTAGGACAACTTTTGATTACTACTGAATGGAGTGACTGGCGAAACTGTGATTTTTGGTGGATTCAAAGCGTTTATATAAGACCCGATAGCCGTCGGATGGGCGTTTACCATCAACTGCATGAAAAGGTTAGAGATTTAGCTAAGGAAAAAGGAGATATTTGTGGTATCCGGCCTTATGTGGAAAAATCGAATCGTTCAGCTTTGAAAACCTATCAGTCTCTGGGAATGGCTGAAACCCATTACCTTATGATGGAAACACAATTTGCTGAGAATGACTAAATCCTTTACTTTAATCTATTAGGTAGTTGGGATCAGTTGGCTTTTTCTAATGTTTCAACGGCCTATTTATTTAAACTTTTTCCAGATTGTACCCGAACGAAAATGATTTTAATGCGTGAACTCCATAAAGTTAAACAAATAAAATCATGTGAGATATCCAATCATATACCTATTTCTAACACCCCAATACTCTAACACTTTAACACTTGCTCCAACGTAGTCCCTTTTACCCGAAGGGTCTCCCTTGGAGGGAAACATTGAAACACTCCGACACACCATTTCTCCATTGTCCCCTCTCCTCCCGATACGTTCCGCTTCACTGCACTATCGGGATCTTCGCTTTGACATCAAAAACCCACATACAGTCACTTCGCTCCTTACGGGGCAGACATACTATGTCAAGCATATTCTAATACAGGATTATTATTTGGTTGATCCATCATGTGTTTAAATTTATCTGCCAGGAACTTATTTTCATCATATTCAAGGTGATTCTGCCACATAGCAAAGATGATTTTGATCCACTTATCAGACAAGAGTCTTAAGGCGTGATGATGTGTTTTCCCCATTTCCCGGTGTTTTTCATAATAAAGAGCAGCCCATTTACATTTGGTAAGGCTGCTAAACGAAAACAACTGAAGAGCATTCCTAAAGGATTTACGGCAGCTAAACCTGAATATAACGTATTTATACTTACCGCTTTGTTTAGTTACAGGGGCAGTTCCAGCCATGGGTCTCAATTCAGATACAGATTGGAACCGGGAACGGTCATCACCGAACTGGCTCAACAAACGAGATGCAAGATTTTCAGCAGCTCCGGCCTGCCTGTCGTAACGACAGTGCAGACAGGGGAGGCTTAAAAATATGTCCTTATCCTCATGCTTGTCAAGAAGCTGTTTTATCTCCTGGTCATACTCTTTAATCTGCTGGCATAGCGATATCAGTTGTTTCACCAGGGTCAGCATCTGCCTCACCTTGGCTCTTTTCACCACATGGTCTATGGGGATAGGGGGCGTGTGAGTATGTTCAATGATCTTTTTCAACAGAACCGGATTAGTTATCTTGCGCTTTTTGAGGAATTGAATCAGTTTCTTTTCGCTCTTTTTTTTCAAATCCTCCCAGGTGGGGAAGGTAATAAGAAACGTCAACGCCGAGGGACTGGAAAGATCATCAAACAGGTCGCAGACTTCAGGGTAACACACTTTCAGACAGGATCGGAGTTGGCTCGTCATCTTCGACTTTGTCTTGACAAATTTCTCTCTATCCTGAGTAAGAATCTTCCCCGCCTGAATGAAGAAGTCGGGCAGGAGTTCTCTTGCCAAATCACTTCCAGAGGAAAGAGGTCGGTGTTGGTCTTTATCAGTCCGGAGTATGTTTGCCAGTACGAATGCATCCCTGTCTGCCGACAGGCAGGAAAGAAATCATCTTTTGCACCACTTATACGATACCGGTCACGATAGCGATCCACGGACTTTGGATTAACAGCATAGACCGTATACCCATTTTCCATCAGGTAATCCACTATAGCCAGATTGGGAGTTTCTATGGTAAATAACATATCAGACACATTATCCGCTGGATTCTGTGGAGAGGTTACTATCCGTATCTTATCTATGAATTTATCAAATTCTTTCGCGCTGTTCCGGACGATAAACTTTTTAACTACTTTTCCCAAGGGATCTACGATTACAGCAATAAACCCCTTGTCTGACCAATCAATGCCACAAAAGAACATTTTATTACCTCCTTTGTTTTATGTGGTCAAGCAAGCCATGTCCTGGCCTCCCCGCCTGAACAGCATAGTCGGGCAGGATAGTGGTCTTCTTACCAAATTTTTGGAGAGACATCATACTATTGAAGATCAAAGGCTTTCCTTCCTGTCTGGCGCCCGATCGACTGCGTTGTTCTGTTGGGCAGTCAGACAGGTTAACCAGAGAGAGGGACAATCTGCCCCTGGTGATTTTATCTTGTCTTTTATGACGAGGCAATTCACAAGGCAAGGTGGTCCTCCCCGCCTGAATGACCAAGTCGGGCAGGTCTCTCCGTTGACCAATTATGTTAGTGATTTCCATCAGGATGAAACTAATGATGCTATTTGTTGAATTAAATACAAAAAATGTAACACTTGAAGGTGAGCGAGGTCTGGGCCCACCACCCCCACCACTCCAGGGTTTTAAAAGATCGTTTTCAAAGCTTATCATATGCATAGTTTAACCTATGAGGCAGGGAATGATGATTCACCCACATAATATTAAATCAATATAGTTCTAACGGAATTTTAACAAACTTATAAGTAATGTTATGGAATTACAAAACAATCCGCAACCAAAATTTGTCCCTGACCGGAATCTCAAACTCATGGATCAGGTACGTCAAGTATTAAGGTATCATCATTATTCTTATCGCACAGAACAGGCTTTGATGAATAAACCTTCCTTTAGTGTCATATGATAATTAGCCACACATAATCGCAAATACTGGCTGAAATTAAAATTCTTTAATGATTGTTCCACCCGTTATCGGTTGAGTATTCCGCCAGTATTTGGACGCTATATCTTGAATTCTTTGTAGAATATCAATCGGTTCAGAATATGTTTTCATTTTAGGGTACTCTATTAATGATTTCTATTAATTTCAGGATGAGACCGTAAAACTCACACCTTATAGTTTCAATTTCTTTAATAAGCTTTTCTCGGCTATAATCACCACAGCAAGTTCTTTGAAAGCTGTGTTCACCCTTCGTTCTTTTTAAGAAAATCTCATTGCATTTCTATACTTTTATCGTGAGTTTTCCGTAGCGGACTCTTAATACATTTTTCATCGTCGACAATATATAGGCAGGGCGGTGATAGGTGGTGTATTTGCGAGATGAACCTGTGGTTCATACACAACGAATACAGAACCAATCTGATTTGAACACTAATTTCCGAAGAGTTTCCTAAAGGCAGGTAAACATTCCCGGAAACCGTCCTCAAACGAGCCATTATCCGGCCGGTAGACACTTTCCAACGAAATTACTCCCTGATACCTATCTCTTTTCAGGGCATTAGCAATATCCTCCAGGTAGGGCGCCATATCTCCCTTGCCCAATGGGCAAAATTGGACTGTGGCACGTGAAATGTTGGACTTGCAATCTTTAATGTGGATATGTCCTAGAATATCCTTGACCTCTTCGTATGCATCAGGGTAGGGTATTTCTGTACAATAAAGGGTATTGGGGATGTCCCAGATAAGTTTCAGATGCTTAGTACCCAAATCATCGATCAGTTTCCTGCCGAGCCATCCCGATGTTATCATGGCATTATTTCCTGTTTCAACGGCTAGAGTAATACCCTCATCTTCGGCCAATTGTATCGGTGCCTCCATAAGCTTTAACAATTTTTCCCATGAACCGGTACTTGCCACCCATTTTTCCGCACCATTGTGGCCGAAGATAATCATTTCTTTTCGGAAACTCATTATGCGGACCATGTCGGTTCCCAATTCCTTGGCTATTTTTATACAGCGCTTCAGACCGTCGAAATGTTTCTGATAAGGTTCATCTTCAGGTTCTGTCGCCAGCACTGACATGCCGACAAAATTATGGCGTGTAATACAGGGTACCTCCACATTGTATTTTGTAATCAGGTTCTTGATTTTTTGAATTTCATCGGTAGTTTGATCCCCGATTTCCTTATCCCAGACAAATTGTAATTCCGCATGCTCCAAACCGGTTTCATTCATCACTTTCAGAGCATGTTCTAAATCTCTACTAATTCCATCAGTAATTACACCAAGCTTCATTATTCGTCTACCTGTCTTTATTGTTTTTTAACCTCGGTTCCGGCAATTTGCTCTAATAACTTAACAATCGACCAATTGTCCTCCTCAGGGAATAAGGATTTTCCAGACCGGAATAATTCATAGGCGGCACTGGTAGTGAACATTGCCACACCATTTTCTTTGGCCATATTCATTGAAATTCCCAAATCTTTGTACATTGTCCCGATATGACTGCCGGTGCCTTTGAATTTGCGTTCCATAATTAATTTCGCCACATTCTTAAATAGTGGACTTCCTACACCGCTGGCACTAAAAACCTCATAAAGTGTTTCAGCCTTAACGCCAGCTTTCACACCCAAAACCAACGATTCGAAAATGGCAGTAAAACTGGCACCGATTAGCGCTTGTAAAGCCGCTTTTACAGTTTGCCCTATTCCAATTTCTTCGTCTACATGATAGATGTTTTGTCCCACGGCCTCCAGGACATTTTTACAATCCTCAAAGACTTCCTTTTTACAAGCTGTCATTAGAGTAAGTGTTCCGTTATCAGCCCCTGATTTACCACCGCTGACTGGTGAATCGATCAGGTTAATACCCTTATCAAGAATCGGTATTTCAAGTTCTTTGACCTCCGCAGGATTGATAGTCGCTGATACGATTACCACAGATCCTGGTTTTAGACTTTTTAACAAACCTGTTTCACCGAGTACGACCTCTTTGACCTGCTGGCCATTGAATACCATTATAAACACAATATCCGAATTTTCGGCGACTTCCTGGCAGGTAACCGCCGGTTTTCCACCTAGTCGCTCCAATTCTTTTAAGCGATCTTCCCGCAGATCAAACCCGCTTAGTTTAAATCCATTTTTTAATAAATTAGCGGCCATCCCGATACCCATGTTGCCCAGTCCGATAATGCCAATGTTTTTCATTTCCATCCTTTCATAATTATTCTTTGATTTCTTTTACTAAAATTGTATTTATTGAAATAGTGATGGCACCCACAATGTCAATTGTGGGAAGATGCAGATTAATATCAGGGTTAGAATATTCGCGGCTAAAAATGGCGCAGTCCCTTTAAAAATTGTTCCGATTCCCAAACCAGAAATTGCCGAGGCAACATTAATACATGTTCCAACCGGGGGGGTGACTGCACCGACAGCTAAACCTGAAATTAAAATTACACCAAATTGGATCGGTGAGATTCCGACCAACACACAAGCCGGCAGAAAAACCGGGGTTAACAATAGAATCGCCGGACTCACGTCAATAAAGGTACCTGCAATCAGGATTATTACAACTATAAAGAGTAACATGATGACCGGTGGAAGATCCAAAGTAACCATAAAACCGGCTACTGCTTGCGGCACTCGTTCGAGAGCCAGGACCCAAATATATAATTTTGAAAGGGCAATCACAATCATAATTTTGGCACTGGTCATGATTGCTGAATTAAGACATTCCGGAAGTGTTTTTGTCAAATATTTTTTCCAACTGCCTATTCCCAGAAATACAAAGCCAATAATGAAAGCGTACAATACTCCAATTGCCGCTGACTCAGTAACAGTCGCAATTCCAAAAACCACCGACCCGACAACAAATACTGGCATTATAAGAGCCAGGCTTGAACGTTTAACCTGGTTAGCAATGTTTTCCCAAGTTAAGCTGACTTCCTCCTTGGGGTAATTTTTCCTGATCGAGATCAGCATTGTAATCGCTAATTGAAATGCTCCAATCATCACACCAGGAATTAGTCCCCCTAAAAATAGTTTGCCCACAGATTCTTCAGCAACAATGGCGTAAAGGACCATCGGAATACTGGGAGGGATGATCATTCCCATCGTAGAAGAAGCAACTGTAATTCCAGCTGCAAAGCGTTTGGGGTAACCACGCTTCTCCATTTCCGGAATGAGAATCGCTCCGATAGATGCCGTATCCGAGGCAGAAGATCCGGATATCCCACCAAAAATCATACTGGCAAAAACATTAACCAGCCCCAATCCACCGTGGAATCTGCCGACGAATAATAAACAGAAATCAATCAATCGTTCAGTGATCTTGGTTTTATTCATGAGTAATCCCATGAGAATGAACAGTGGTAAAGCTATTAAAGCATACATATTCATCCCGGATAAAAATCTTTGGGGTAATATCTGGAGCAGTTCCGGTCGATCGATAATAAAATAACTGAAGGCTGATAATCCCAATGAATACGCAACCGGTATACCAAGTACTAAAAAGAACAGTAAGCTAATTAATAAAATACCCATGGATTTATATTTCTATCCTCTTTGGGAAAAGCACTAATACAATATGAAACAGGCAATACAATATTGCCATAAAGCACCCAATTGGTACTATTATTTGCGAAAAAATCTGCGGTATACCCAACACCGCTGTTAAATAATTTCCAGTCTTGCTGATCCATGGGATACTGTACACGATCATAACCCCATTCAGCAAAGCAATCATCAGAAGATTAAAAATGTCAACTAATTTTTTCAGCTGGGGTGGCAGTTTGTCGACAAAATAGGTAATAGCAATATGTTCTTTTTTCCCAATGATAATAGCAGCA
>JADFPG010000178.1 GCA_022562455.1 Fidelibacterota bacterium
GGATTATCCTCCAGGGATCTCTCCCTCTCCCATGCGTTGTTAGAAAGGGATCATCTTTAACAATTGTCTCCACACCCACAAGAACCGCATCATATTCGGCACGTCTTTGATGAACCCAATGACGTGATTTTGTGTTCGAAATCCATTTAGACTTCCCCGATGCCTCAGCCAACCAACCATCCAGTGAAAGTGCCATTTTAAGAGCAACATAAGGACGACGGTATTTCATAAATGTTATAAAAAATCGATTCAACTCCAGTGCTTCCCGTTCACAAACCTCCGTCTGTACCTCAATCCCATGATTTCGCAGTATCGATAATCCCTTCCCGTTTATTTTCGGGTTTGGATCCTTCATGGCTACCACAACACGTGATATCCCGGCTTTAGTAATAGCTTCCGTACAGGGAGGGGTTTTCCCAAAGATGGAACAGGGCTCCAGATTGATATAAAGCGTGGACCCTCTGATGTCTGAAGAATTCCCCAGAGATGATTCCGCATCGCGGATGGCATTGATCTCTGCGTGGTTTCCTCCAAATCTCTTATGATAACCTACACCGATGATCCGATCATTTTTTACAAGAACAGCGCCTACCATGGGATTCGGACTTACATATCCCGCCCCACGTTTTGCTAGTTCAAGCGCTTGTTTCATATAACCAATTTCATCCATAAAAAAAGCCCCGGATAAACCTCCAGGGCATACTTTTACTTGGCCTTCTCCCATCCGGACTGTTACCGTCGGCGCCTGAATTCCACAGGCTCAGTCCCAAAATATTGGGAGTCGCGGGCTTTCACCGCCGGTGGGGACTTCCACCCCGCCCCGAAAGCTTGTTAATGTATCCTTAATTTACGTATCGATTAGTTCATATGAAATGACTCTCCATAAACCCAAATTCCGACATTGACACGAATTTTGCTGATATATTTGGTTTTTTAGGTCTGGAATCAATTATTGAAATAGATATGGGGGCTTACAGCTGGTTTTGTACCGATATAGACACCATTTAATGGCAAATGATGTTGATTTTGGTGCTGAATTCCCTCACCAAGACGTACCGATCTTATCCAATCCACATTGCCGGTTTATTTTGGGAGTAACGTTCCTACTGTGTAACCAGCAAGGATAAAGACCATATCTTCTCCCGTACCCGGATGAGCTGTCGAATCTCTTCTGTGGTCTTGTTTATTTGAAGAAACAACTGGCGTCCACTGTAGGTTACCTTGGCAACAAACCTGAACAATTTTCTCCGTAACGAAAGTACAGTCCGTTTTAACCAGGACCTGGGTAACACCATCATCTGCATTAGTTTGAGAAGATTAAATGTCAATATCCCAATGGTGTAGTACATCGCATTGGCTTCCATTTGACCGCAAGGAACATACCGTAAGGTCAGACCGTATTTTGTGTCTTCTATGTATCGCTCACAGTTCCCCCGGCCATTATGGTGCCATATGACTTCCTCACTGGTCTTGAACCCAGGACCTTCTAAAGGGATGTTTGTGATGACCCCATAATAATGGTAAGGACCAAACAAATCCGGCTTATCTGTTAATTCCCGAATAACGACTAATCGAAAACTGTGGTTAGAATCGTTCATGGTATGAATCGTCTCCGAAACTTCTCGACCGGTCTTGAATCCGTCCAAACGATCATGCAACGGCTGCCAGGATTTGGAGGATATATCCATAATCGCACTCATCACACTCACATCCTTATCCGCGGTAATGGTGTAGTAAATATTGTTATCATTACAATCATCAATAATCTTCGCCTGATAAGCAGCGCTGTCAGAACGAAAATACTTTATCCCTTTACCTTCAGGCAAAAGGGTCTGCGTATGTTGAATCGCCTCCAGTATATCCACCTGAGCCGACGCCTCCCCCTGACGAAACTTTACATACGAACAGATCGGTTCGTCTTTTCCATCGGAAAGCCAGCCTAACATGGGATGATAACCCTGCGTCTCGTTGTAACTATAGGTAGCATCTCCCTTGTTGCTCTCAATAATGGTACTGTCCACATCCAGTACCCACTCCTTACGCTCACTTACTGAAGCATAACGTCGTACCAGTGTATCATTCATCCGTTGAACGTATCTGGTTCCATTGTGCTTACCCAAACGCCGTAACCAGTCCCCCACAGCATCAGAACCCGGCATATGTTTCATCTTGATCAAAGACCGAAAACCTTCATCTGTCTTGATCCCTGCAATCTCTTCTAAATGACGACCCCCATCGGCAAAATGATAAATAAGGGTGCGAATGAAATCGGTTGTCTTTATACCCTTACCGGACCCGGGAGAAGGAAATACCTGAGTCAACTGCTCCGTAAATCCTAGGCCAGTCATAAACTCATCAACAAATGCTAAACTACCTCGATCGGTTAATTTTTCTTTGGATTGTATAACGAAATACGGTAATATTCTTCCTGCCATTATCTTTCACCTCCTGAGTGAGTTTCTTTAGTTTTGTAACTACAAGAATTTAACTCACTTGGGAGGTACTTTTATATATCAATATCGGAATTAGGGTCTCAAGATCCTGTGGATAATCCATGTGTAATTACATAGTCCTATATTTATTGGTTTTGATGATCCATTCAAACTTCTTACAATCCCCTTAGCTGATTATCATAATTTCCATATTTTCATAATTAGGGGAAACAGATTTTCAATTTTCATTTTGATGGATACAGATTTACTAAAAAAAATTATTATCATTGCTTCTTTCCGTCGTTCAGGAACTCATCTTACGATTGATTCTTTAATCAATAATTCTTCGAATATTTCAACAAAATTGCTCGTTATAGATCAACTCTCCAAAAAACATGGTTCGAATATTCCCCTCACGAAGTTTTTAAAGAAATTGGAGTCAGCAACCAAAAGAAAACAATATATTATTTTCAAGACTCACCAACCTGACTCTACTTATCCACTTGCAGCAGAAAGCCGATCATTTCTAGAAAATGTATTAGCTAATGCCAAGAAAGTTTACGTTGTACGAGATGGTCGAGATGTTATGGTTTCCCTATGGTACTATCTTCAAACTATCAAATCTGAAAAGGGAAATAGTTTTACTGATATCCTAAACAGGTATGCTTCTGTTTGGCAAGTACATATTGATCATTGGTTACAGAAGGACGTTTATTTACTCAAGTTTGAGGATTGGCACAAGGAATATGAAAAAACTCTTAATCGTCTATTGGACTTTATTGAATTACCATCACCCCAAAAGATTAAAAATATGGTAGGTACATTTCAAGCCGATCTTAGATATGATAATCGTTTGCCGTCAATCTTACAACGGATACTCCGAAAAACACCATGGAAGGGGAAAAGACTAACTACTGTAGAACAAAGAGCAGGTAAAATAGGAGAATGGGAAAATCATTTTTCATCAGAAGATAAAACCGTTTTTAAGCATTTAGCCGGAGAAATGTTGATAAAATTAGGCTATGAAGAAGACAATGATTGGTAACTGATTAATTTGATTGGTAATGTTTTTAATATAGAGCGTTATTAATTATGAAAAAGCCAGTAAATTGGGGTTCAGTAATGCCTCAGTCACAGGGGCATAATTGAAGAACCAAGTCCCCTGTCTGCCCTGCCTGACGGCAGGCAGGCGACAGGCAGGCAAACTCTCCCGTAGGGACTCCTGTGGAGCAAGAACCAAAGAACAAAACTTACTGATTACCAAGAATATTTGGCTCTTGGTTCTTGGGTTTTTTAAACCTCCCTTTCCACCCATCACTGAAGGATTATGTAAAACTTCTAAATCAAGATACCCCCTTTTTATTCAAAAAATCGGAATACTTTCTATCTTCTGTAAGAATATGGTCAATAATCCAGTCCTTAAAGAATTCTATGACATCTATATTTATTTCAATCTTCCCTTTATCGAACTGATTCCTAAGTTTAATCACTTCTTTTACAAAGTAATGATGTTCTTTTACCTGGGTTTTATACCCCGGATATTTATACTGTTCCATCAATTTCTCTTCAGCACCGAAATGAAATTTGGTGTAACTGATTAAAAAATCGAGAGCGTTACGTAATACAGATTTTTCTTTTGCAGAATCAATGGCTTCGTACAGATTATTTGCCATATTGAATAGTTTCTTATGCTGATTATCAATTTCTTTGATATTAACGCTATATTCATTCCTCCAGGAAAACATAGGTTTAATACTGGTGGTAGGATCAAATAAAATTCTCATTCGTTTTCTATAAGATTCCAGTAATTTCCAAAGAACGATGGGAATATCTAATAACTCATCTCCCGGTATTTTATAAACATCTGTGGATTCAACAGTACGATATTGAAACAAACTTGGTGTTTCGGTAAGAATTTGATCTTCCATAAAGAAATCGTAGGAACTTAGAGTTTCAAATATATCCTCGTCAATGTATCTTACCACTTTTCCGTTTCGTATTACTAAAAGTCTATTAAGATCATCCTTCGCAACTTCTTGGTCAGCTCTATATGAATACAATTGCATAATTTTGGCAATTTTATTTTGTATTGGGTAGGAAATTGCTTCACCAAATATCTGAGTTTTTTGTAAAAACAGTCGTTTCTGATGTAATTCTTGGATTTCTTTATATAACCCATTTCGTTTTACAAATTCAAGATAGAAATTACTAGGCACCTGAAGTACTCGCACAAAATTTTTGTTACGATATGT
>JADFPG010000179.1 GCA_022562455.1 Fidelibacterota bacterium
ATACCATCAGCCCACTTCATATTTTCGTGGAGTGTATCAATGATTTCACCCTCATGATTGGACTGAAAGAACTTGAATGTATGCCTAACAGCCTCTGGGGTGGATTCCAACCAGGTCATGATCTCCTCCAGGGTCTCCGTCCCGTATACTTCAGGTTCACGAGTACCGAGGAGATTGAGATTGGGTCCGTTAATTACGAGGATGTTCATTGTTTGCACAGCAGCCTGCGGAGAGACCCTGTGGGTGGAAAAGAAAGGATTCCGATTAGAACCCGTGGCCAGAGGTCGGGTTGAACGAATGGTTACCTGCTCACTCAATGTATTTTGTCTGTAAGCCTGCTTTTTTTGCCACTTTGACTTGCTTTTTGTCTGATGACACAAATGTTTCTGCCTGCCACTCAAGCGCACAAGCGATATGAAGTGCATCCATTGAACGTAAGGTATTTGACTCAAGAAGTACTACCGATTTATCAATGACAGTAGGGATTAAGTTGATTATTTGAGAGTCTTTAATATCTTCAACCAATCGATGTTTTGCCTTTAAATAATCTTGGTGTGTTAAGCACTTTTCTCTCAGTCTCCTGTTTAGGGCAGAGATAATTTCAGGTAAGCATATGACGCTTAGACCAAGCATCGATGTTTCTTGACAAATATCGTCTACCTCTTGACTACCCGGTTCTTCTACAAATCTCTTTGCAAATGAAGAGGAGTCAAAAAATGTCTTCATCTCATGAAAATTCCCGCTCTTCGAGAATCGCTTTGGATAGATTATCTCCTTTAATTGATAGCCTTAATCCGGGCCTTTTCCAGGAAGGCACCTTTTTTTCTTCTGGATGTAGTGGTGAAATTTCAGCTATTGGCCTACCGTGACGCACAACATGAATTATTTCACCTTCTTGTACATCAGAAAACAGAGCTGATGCATGCTTCCGAAATTCCGTAAATGTTACAGTTTTCATTTAGAAACCTCCTTGCCTTATATGTACATAACTGTACATTATTCTGTACGAATTGGCAAGTAATATTTTGACAGCTAACCAGTTTTTAACCCGCCACATTTCCTTAAAAATACAGCGTGTCCCTGCATGTCTATGGTAAATACAGGAATATCATTTTTTTTAATTAGCCACATATTCTTTGTAATTCCCCAATACCATTGATAGAGAAGAATTACCACGATTCGGTAACTAATATAAATGTAAACCGTAACATGAGCAAATCCAAATTATCTAAAGGATCCGATGGACTTACCCAATTCAAGCATCTTATTTTTACCAAACATTACCCTCTGAGAGCAGTCTTTTCTTTGAAGAAAGCATGTCCCGTACCGAATACAATGTGTTGAAACTTCCGGACTCGTGTACGCTGGAACTCGGACAGTGGGGGAAAACACAAAGTCATTTGTCCTGTTAATATTTTATGACCAGATATAAGCCCCCTACAACACGTACTACATCTAGCAGGGGTCTTGTCCATTTCGAAAGGGGGATTCGGTGATCTCTTCCCTTTAAATCGAATACAACGATGCTGTCAGTTTTATATTTTCGCTCATAATCAAACCAGACATCGAACCGTGCTTTATCGTAAACAATGTTTTGAATAAACCAATAGATCATTACAGAACCAACCATACGAATAGCAAGGCGTTTCACCGTAACTTTTTTCTGTCCTAATTCCATACCGGCAGCGAAGCCCGTTGCTAAGTATCCGAGATGCGCGAGGTCTTTGATAAAATGCCAATTGCGCGTGTCCGCTCCAAAAATGTAGGTTTTGAGTCCCCGTACATGGTTATCTTGAATCGCATCTTGATAGTGATCGAAAAAGGCAGCCCACCAAAATGCACCAAGCCCCAACCATTTCAGAAAAGGAGACGGCTTGTTTCCAAAACTTGCTTGTCTCTTTTCCTTGTATAAAGAGAACGTACGGTAATTTGTTTGAAGAAGTGAAATAGGCAATTCTACCTTCCCTGGTATCATTACGGTCGATGGCAATCCATTATCATGCGAAAGAGATCGGACACTGACATTTGAGAGGCTGACAGTCAAGAATTGTGGTGCGTAATATTGAGATTGGAAAAAGAGTCTACTTTCTTTTAGTTTTTCATCATTAAAGAAATGCAGTACCGCGTTTTTACCATATCTAACTTGGGATGGGTTGAAATATGAATTCACCTTCGATCTTTCTCCCCACGTAGTCTCATTACCAATTTGGTTTGTAGTCCCAAGTGGGTGGGATTCGCTAGTATGGAAGGAAAAAATCAATAGAACGCACAAAAGTTTAGTCTTGAACTTCTTCATGTTTCTCTCTCCTTTATCAATTTGGCAATGTTTGAATCCTATTGACTCCAATTAACCTGATTAATTCATGAGCCCATGAATTAACCACCCTCCGGGCCGACACCGACTCTTCGGTGTCGGGGTTAACCCCGACATAGGCGGCCTTCGGTGAATAATTCATCAGCAACTTTTCTCCATCTTGCATTATTTTGCGACTTACACTCCTGACAGGTTTGCTGATGAATTATTCAGGTTAAGAGTGTCCGATAATTTTTATTGGGTAGTTACAGTTGGGTGAGCTAACGCCTGAGTTCTGTGTCACCAAGTTGTGGAACAATTTTGTTTTGAGAATAAAAAAAGAACTTCTGTGAAAATCAAAACCCAAAATTACACCCTGATCTTCAGCAATAACCGAAATAAGCTTTCAATAGTTTATTTGTATTTTTTTCACTAATACTTTCCACTTACAATTCCAAGAGGGAAAAGAGTTACTGTTAATCCAAATAATAACTTATTCCCTTCTTCTAAACTTATAAAAATCCCTGGGACAAACCACCCTATTCTGATATAACCGGGGTAAATATTCATCGATGCCCCATAGATTCTCGGACCTGTAAGAATGATAGAAGTCATTAACGAATGGTTTTTATCATAAAAGAATCCAATTGCTCCATCTAATTCAGGGGTGAGAAATATTACGTCATTTCTTCTTCTTTCTTTTAACTTGTTTACTACTCGACCAATTCCTAAAGAAAAATTGTGCACTTTTTTGTAATTATAGCTAATTCCTAGAATCCCGTGGATCCCCCAATAAAAAAATGCTGAGTAATGTTTTGAACGTGGAATCATATATTTTACAACAAATTGTTGACCGGCATTTTCTAAAAAATGATTTTGGAAATTATAGACTGGTTGTAAAGACCAATCATATAGTGGTAATGTCTCTGAAAAAAACTTTTTGCCAAAATCTGTACTGAATAATAAAAATCCCAGGGGATTAAATATAAGCATATCGGCAATTGGATCAACTCTCATTGACTTTGTCCCACCACTTTCAATGACTTCATTTATGAACTGATAAATTGTTGTTGTTATCCCAGAAAATAGATACGGATATGGTACTTTATGAAAATCAAACCATTCCGCCATTTTCAAATATTGCATTCCATTTCCTATCGTATGGCTTGCATAATTAGGAAAATATTGTGCCAGATCCGCATTTAAACTCATTGGGAAGACTTCTTGTGATAAAAAGTATTTCCATCCAAATTTTTCAATAATTTCAATGGGATTTGTAATAGCTCTAAGTACATGTCGTGTCCCACTTGTGAAATATCCCATATTAGAAATATCTTTATTATGACCCCCATTTCTGAAAATATCAAAACTGCCATTGATTACTAAAGTAAATGGGTTAAAAATGGCTTCCGAGCCATAGTTTATTTCAGGTTTATAAAAATAATATTTCTTTTCTTGGAAATCTTGAGCATAAAGATTGGGTAATAAAATGAGATTCAAAACAATAATAACTGTCTTCAAAGATTACTCCCAATCTTGATTAATTAGTTTAAAACATAATCCTAATGCAAATACGGGGTTCTCTGTTTTAATGCATGGCGGAATATAATGAGAGAAACCTTATATTGAAAAAGTTGATAACGAAAGACTGTACTCCCATAATTTTTTGAGTATTCGCTTATTTCTATATTTGATCCATCGCGTTTTGCTATCAGGAGCATCGAAAGGTTTGGATTAATCCGTTAGCTAACGGATGCGTAGGTCTGCTCCGAAGGATCTCCTGTGGAGAAAAGTCTTAACCTTAGCCTTTTTCCGGCAAATAGGCTAAATAGTTACAATTCCTATACAATCAAGTTAATCGTCACAGACACTCTTATTTGTTACAAATTCATACGGAGTGTTCCTAATAAAACGATATTTGTTGAAAGTCATAAGTGTCTGTGACGGTGCAGACTACGGAGCAAGATATGTCATGTTTGGATAGCTCCTCCGATCAGCTTTCTTAACCCTACCAGATAACTCTCCTTCCCCAATCCTGAAACCTGAGCGATACAGACAGATTCAATGACGGAAACTTTGCGGAATTCCTCCCGATTTTGGATATCACTCAAATGCACTTCTACCGTTGGGATTCCCACGGCAGAGATAGCATCTCGAATGGCATAAGAGTAGTGGGTGAATGCTGCGGGGTTGATGAGAATACCATCAGCCCACTTCATATTTTCGTGGAGTGTATCAATGATTTCACCCTCATGATTGGACTGAAAGAACTTGAATGTATGCCTAATAGCCTCTGGGGTGGATTCCAACCAGGTCATGATCTCCT
>JADFPG010000055.1 GCA_022562455.1 Fidelibacterota bacterium
ATAGTTTCACCAATTTTGTATGTACATGGAAAAAGGAGAACAAATGAGCAAAGTGTTGAGATATTAAAAAAATATTCTTTCGACCGCAGGAACGCTGTAACTAAATCTCTAATCACAACGGTCTCCTTTCATCCGTCTCCTCTTGAGAGAAGTGTGTCTTCCTTGAGGGCGACCTTTTTAATATTTTATCTTGGCTATGACTGCCGTTGTAACTCATTTGGTCAAAAGTGGTGTGTCAAGTGAGAATTGTGAAAACGTATCAATTAGATTGCATATCATCAAATCTATTAGATTTTAATTTCAACGATAACAATTGAGAGTCAAGAAAAATTTGATCTGTGTCGTAACGCCTCAGTTACCGGTAGGTAAACTAAAAACCAATCCCGCAGTTGCGGGATTGGGTCTTTGTAATTATTTCCCCTATCCATCACTGAGGCATTACAATTAAAGATCAATTTTGGATGAGTAGCCTCCTGCCACATGATAATTGCTGTTGATTCTATGATTCTTCTTGTAATATTCTAGCTCATTCAAATATATTACTGCAACAAAATGAGTTTCTTTGTTTCAACAAAATCTCCCGCCCGCAAACGATAAATATAAACACCGCTGGCATGGTAACTGACACTCCATTCTATCTCATGCTCACCAGGAATGTATCTTTTATCGAAAAGCATTTCTACTTCACGACCAATCATATCAAAAACCTTCAACGTCACATACTCAGAAAATGGAATTCTAAACCGAATGGTCGTGACTGAATTAAACGGATTTGGATAACTTTGGTATAATAAGTAATGTGATTCCATATCTTCCCTGGTTATCAAATCATTACGTAATATGTTAAGCCCGTCATCTCCATCCGCCACATAGGCATAATGATCTGAAATAAATATGCCTTCCACGACACTCGGTGTGGCTATATGACCAACCTTGATCGGAGAGTCTGGATCTGAAACATCGAGTATATTCATTGAACCCCCATTGCCAACGTAAGCATAGTTATCTTTAACAAATATGGCAAGGCAAGATCCGTAAGACAATCTGCCGATTAAAGTGACATTCCTACTTGAATCCGAAAAACTAAATTCCTGATGAAAAGTATGCCGGTCTCTGCTTCCAAGAAATTTATTGTGTCTAAATGCATCATCCCTGTATTGTGCTTTCATTTCTCTTACTGCAAACAGCACAACAAAAGCCAAAGTAAGTGATATAACCTTTTTCATTTTTTGCTCTCCCATTTGTAAAGAATTTTCTCAAGAATTCTCGTACTATTCTCCCTTTGGCTCTAACTAACCATTACCCATATTTTTGAATAGATCTTGTATTTCTGAATTGGCAGAAACTCGAGTGTAGATTCGGACTCCATAATTACTTCTTTAACGGAATCGCGTAGGCGACTGTCACTAGAATCTTCAATCCATCAATATCGCTTGCGATTCCATCGTACGTCTTGCCATAGGTATAATCCCAATAATCATTAGGGAAAATAGCGGTCCCATTTTTGACTTTTTCGATTCTTTTATCCTGTAAAACAGTGGATCCACCCCTGGTAAAAATAGGATAGGTTATTTTACCAGTAATGATAATCGGCTCTTTAAGTATTCCTATCGCAATCCCCATATCTGTTGAAACAGAGGTATCGCCTATATAAGTTCCATTCAATGGACTTTCGCTCATTAGTCCGGAATATGTGCTTTCAAGGATTAATGTTCTATTGAAAAAGAATGTGAATATGCCATTCACAAATAAGATCTTATGCGTGCGTCCTATTTCAAATTCAACATATAGACTGTTCATTTCGAGTTCTAGATTCCTCGCTTCACCATTTCGATATTGGGCTACATCTTTGCCTATATAGTTTTGTGTTCCAACTAAAACCGCTATACCTAAACGACCAAGATAACGATAACCGAATTCCCACCGTAAACCCACCGCTTCTCCAATACCCTGCATAAAAATCGAAAGACTTTGTTTGTTCACTAAATTATATGTTTCCTTGAAACGAGATAGGTCTTCAGAATCATAGAACGCTCCACTAAAGCCTAATCCAAGCGTAATATAATGCTGTGCCCATAATTGGGATTTACAAACCGTAAAGATTAATAACATAATAAAGATTCCCTTCATGATGAATCCCTTTAAGTTCAAATTATTAGCCTGGCAACGTTTCTGTAAAAACCTTCTTCCCGAATATTAGTCCCACCGCATTCGGTTATCCAACACACTCAGCACGTAGACACCTGATTTAATTATATAAGTTCCCTGAGGCTAATAGTCCCAAGATATTGTTCGCTCTGGAACATAAAAGATTCCTCATTTTGCTCGGAATGACATTCGTTATTTAAGCTATTGTATTCTTTTAAAATAGATGGGATCATAGAATGTGACTTTTAATTCAGCCACTTCCCCCTCTTCATTTAAATAAAAAGTAAGAAATGCTTTCTCAGGCATATCGTAAATGGGATTACGCCAGGTAACCCGAAAGGTATTATAATGCCAATGTTCTAAATTACCAGTATGTCGAGGATTATAATCAAAGACAAGCTTACCTTTCTCCAGTCTGACCTCTGCCTCACCTGACAAGTCGTCAAAATACTTACCTGTGTATTCTATTAATTTAAGAGCTGGTTTTGTTCTTTTAACTCGCCCTGCTTGCAATTCCTTTTCAGCTTTTTCCTTTTTTTCTCTTTCTTCTTTTCTGCGCTCCAGGTATTCGACGCTCCAATCCCGCTCCAGTTCGCCGAGAAAGGCGTCTATTATTCTATAGGTTAATGCTCTGGTCAATGAATGTGGGGCAAAGTTGGTGAGAATAATCACTCCGAGATTTTCCCCAGGGATCATTGTCTGAAGAGAAATCATACCTGATAAGCCACCACCATGGCTTATTATTTTATGACCTTTGTAATCTGAAATCCTCCAGCCTAAGCCGTATCCCAAGAAATGTGTTCCCAGCATCTTCTCTCTATCCGGTGAGATTGTGATTGGTATTTGAATGGCATGCATCACTCGCATTACTTTCTCACTAAGAATCTGTTCACCGTTGTAAACACCGCCGTTTAGATTGAGTCGCATCCACCAAGCCATTTCCACAATGTTTGAGTTAATCGCTCCTGCAGGAGCAGTATTATCGACATTTTCATACTCGACTGGTATTAATTTACCCCTAACAATCTCATGGGGAGTGGCAACATTTTCCTTATTCTTCAAATCCCTAATGCTCGTGTTGCTCTCCACCATGCCTAAGGGTGTGAATATCCGCTCCTTAATGGTCACGTCCCAGCTCATACCTGTAATTTCCGGAATGATCTGACCGGCTACCAGAAACATAAGATTCTGATATTGAAATTTTGTGCGAAATTGTGCATTCGGCTTCAGATGACGAATACGGGCTATTATTTCATCTCGACTAAGAGAGTTACCGATCCATAAATGATCGCCCCCGAAGGTCGGTAGTCCGCTGCGGTGTGTGAGCAGGTCCCGAATACTGATATCGCGTGTGACATAAGGATCATACATCTGGAATTCTCTTAAATAATCAGTCACCCGATCATCCCAATCGAGCTTGCCTTCATCTACGAGCATACCGAGCAGCGCTGCCGTAAATGCCTTTGTATTCGAGGCCACAGCAAAGAGTGTCTGCTCATCTACCTTCGCTTCCTTTCCGATTTCCCTGACCCCATAGCCTTTTGCAAAGATAAGGGAGTCATATTTAACAATTCCGATGGCTAAACCGGGAACCTTCCAATCACGCAAAGCTTTTTCGACATAGGCGTTCAGATCAGTGAGAGGGTCTATCTGAGCGTTCGTTGGAACAACAAACAACAGCAGGAAAAATAGAAGCAGCGCCGTTCGTGTGATTTGGTAGAATGGTTTAAGCATAGTTTTCTCCTATTAAGTTACTGACTATTGATAATCTACTTTACTGGGTTCAACTAACAAATACTGCCAAAATGGTTTTCCTTACCGCAACAGTATCATTTTCTTTGTCAAGACCCAATACCCCGCTTCAATTCTGTATAAATAAATTCCACTGGGCACTTTCTCACCACGCACGTCCATTCCATTCCATTGAAATACATAATTCCCAGCTTCCTGAGTATCATTCACGAGGACTTTAACCACTTGACCCATCAGGTTATAGATACCTAATTTCACGTTTTTTTGAACGGGAAGATCATACCGGATCTCAGTCTCGGCATTGAATGGATTGGGAAAGTTTTGATACAGACGAAAATCTTGAGGCAATACCTCCTCTTCCAACAGTTCCCCATACACGACATCCTGGAGCCCAGATTCAAAAACGGACTTTGCATAGAATCGAGCCCACTTGACATAATGCTTCATCACAGAAACGCTGGCCAGACTACCTGAACCGCTTCCTCCTACCATAGCAATAATCACTTCCTGTGTGTCACCTAAAGCCATGGTGAAAGGTCCGGAACTCATCTGAAAACTACGATCTCCTGGAAATCCTGGATGCACATGACGCATACCATCTATACACCCTGTTCCTTTAACCGGATCGCCGCTGACCATAAATCTTGTTGGATTCCCATTACAATCATAAAAAGGTTCTTCGCCCTCCATTAAAGGTAAAAATCCATTCATGGCCTTGTACATTTTAAAGGCATAAACATCAATGCGAATCGCAGTTCCTGTTGCTTTTTGCCAGAAAGACGTCATGGGTAGATTGATAAAACCACTTCGTTTTCCAAAATCAAAGTTTGCATAATCTAAAGGATTATTACTTGCCACGATCGGACCTTGAATCAGTGTATATCCAATAGCGGGTGCAGAAAGATTGAATTTCTGAAATTCAATATCTGTACTCTTGGAATTATAGCCATAACCAAGTTGAAGTAAGGTGTCACAACCCGCAAAGTCATCCCCGTAGTATCCTACATCCGAGTCAACAACTTGTCCAATAAACATACTATCAATACGAGCCGCGTCCGGTGTATCGGCTCGACCTTTGTAAATGAGTCTGACGCGCTTGAAGATGATGTGCTGAAAAGCATCATTCAATCTGGATCCGGTGCGATTATAAGCCCATAAAGTGACCTGCATCTCCAAACCGATAGGCGGTGAACGGAAAAAATTTGTTGTTACTACAGAGTCTAAATCATTGGCCACAAACCAAACTACCTGATCGGCATGTGCTAAACCGGGTTCTTCATTTCTATCCATGATCCCGTTTCCATTGGAATCGTAAAAAGGAGCGCCTTTTTGCCAGGGCCATTCTTTCCGGTCCTTTTCGTATTGGACCCGAACTGCATCAATTTGCTCCTGCCTCACACTATCCATTGGGATATTAAAATGTTCAGCCGCATCCTGGGTCAAATCAGCTGTTTGCCAGTCTCGGCGAATACGCCAGACACGAACATCTGGATCATTGGGATCTTCGGCAATCCCCTTAGTCAGTATACGCCCCGGTACGGTGCCGATGATCCACCTTTGCCCGCCTACCCGCAGTTCGGGGTCATGGCCATCTTTCACGAAACCACCCCATACGATACCATCCCCCCAAACAACAGTGGCTGTTCCTCTTGGGTAAATCACATTCCGATTGAATCCGTCAGCTTGAACCCACATAGACATGTTATTGATATTTACCAGCGTGGCCATGGGTTCGCCGGTGGGTTTCCGGAACGATAATGAAGCACGGTCCGTAGCAAGCTCTTGGCCAAAAGATTGTACGGAAACCAAAATGAAAACAAGCAGGCTCAAATTTAGTAATTTTTGCTTCACTTTAAACTTCCTTGTCCCTCATTTATTTACTTGCATCCGCCACTCTTTGTATCTCAACCAGCGCCCTTTTTGCTGCCACACGATAATTAGCATCTCCAGACTCTTCAACAATCTTTTCGAGAACAGGAATGGCCTCAGTCACATATAGCGATCCCAATGATTCTATAGAAAACAATTGAACACCGGCTTGAGTGTCTTTGGCATTACTTATCAAAAGCTCGTGTAATTCCCTATCATCAGGACTGCAACTCTTCCAAGCCTCGAGCGCGCCAATTCGAGTAAACTCATGGTATTTCTCATCGGTAAAGGTTCTAATGTCCGAAACCAATCCTTCATCTCCGATGATTTCGAAGGCCTTCAAACAGGCTATCTTAATCTCATCATACCAGGAAGACCGGTTGATTTGCTTGCGTATAAAGTCGGTATGACCTTCTGGGTTGGTTTGTGCCAGCGCGACGATAGCCGTGGCAACTACATCAGAGTGCGTGTCCTTCTTAATGATGTTTTTCAACACGCTCTCTGCAAACTGGGTTCTGAAACCAGGTAAGGCCAAAACAGTAGCTTTTCGAATTCTATAGTCGGATGATTTCAATGCTTTTGCGATCACCTTTTCTGCTTCTGGGGTGCGGATTTTACCTAATAGGAGAGCCGCCTCAGCTTTTAAGCCCCAAAACGATTGACCCGATAGGATATTTGAAATTGCTTGCAAGGATCTTGGATGTACTGGAAATCGATGCGCAATTTCCCTCATCGCCCAGATGCGACCGGGAAGTTCACTATTTTCTATCTCATAAAGCAGTTCATCAAGTGACTTGTTAAATCTGACTTCCGCTACCAGAGCACCCTGGCCATCAAAACTGACCATCAGGGGTTCCTCGCTGCAACCAAGGAGGAATTGATCCTTCTTGTTTTTCAACCAAATGGTCTCCCTTTTCACTCCTTTTGAAGTGGCGATGATTATCTCCGCCGGTAAGGTAAATAGATCCTGGCCTTCTATGATCGGTTGGATTTGTTCAACGGTTAAATCGATGAGTTTACGGTCTTTAAGATAGGTATAACTGACTTCAAAAATCGGGTATCCACCACCATAAACCCAATCATCAAAAAACCAGTCGATGTTTTTTCCTGTTGCCTCCTCAATTGCAATCTTAAAATCTATGCTTTCCACATTGGAAAATTCATGCTTGTGGAGATAATAACTCCAGGCCTGAAAGAAATCCTCATCCCCCAAGATATTTCTTAACATATGCAGGATGACAGCCCCTTTTAGGTAAGTAAGTTCTGTCGTATAAATTTCTCCAACCGCATCGTAATAGGAATACTCCAAGGGGCGAATAAGATGTTCAGTGGCCACATAGTCCATGTAACGATCCAAAGCATCCTGCCTGTCAAGAAGAAGCGTTTCTTTCCCAAGTGATTCTTCATCCCATAGCATCTGACAATACGTGGCAAAACTTTCATTCAGCCAGAGGAAGTTTAGATTACGGGAGGTTAAATTATTCCCAAACCAGTGATGCGCCAGTTCATGTGAAATTGTACCCTCTGCAGTCCAAACATTATGATAACGCTCGAAATCTGGGGGTCCAAAATTTGAAGGCGCGTGTACATCTCTTAATATCGAAGCCCGATGTCCAGTTATGGAAGTATGTTCCATTGCCCCTATGGCATAATCCGGAAAAGCAATTTGATCATACTTAATCCAGGGATAATTGTAATTAAATCGTTCAGAAAAGAATTCTAACATTTTTGCAGTATTACGAAATACATAAGCTCCCTCTTTCATACTCCCTACCGGCACCCAGTAGCTAAGCGGAATTGTGTCGAATGCCGGTGGTAAATCCCCTTTTTCAAATTCACCCACGTAAATGGAAATGAGATAATTCGAATGTGGCAAATTCTGTTTCCAGTGAAAAGTCCGGCTTCCGTTTTCCAGCTTTTCAACATTTACCAATTTCCCATTGGAAATAACAGTGTAAGGCGACGGTACCGTTACCACCATTTCCGTCGAGAATTTATCGTTGACATCGTTATAAATGGGAAGCCAGTTCGCATGAAGGCCCCCCTCTCCGTACGTGTGAATATAGAATTGGCCATCGCGTGTATAATTCTTCAAAAAATACATGCCCGCATTGGGTTGGGCAGTATACCGAATGGCTATGGTCAAAGTATCTCTCGGCGAATACATTCGATCAAGGGTTATGTTCAGGGTCTGGTTACGATGATCGAATTTTAGCGATCTGGTTACCGTCTCCTTAATAATTTTAACTTCTTCAAATTTCAGTCGTATCGCATCCAAGGAAACTGTTTTCATTTTAGCCAAAGGGATAAAAATCACGGTGACTTTTCCCGCTATCTCTTTATTGCTGAAATCAAAATTCAGCTCAGCCTTATAGTGAATAATATCAATTATTCGCTCCCGATTGCGATGGTACTTCCCCTCCGGAAGGCTTTGAGCATGAGTTGAAGTAATTGCGCCGAAGATGAAAATCACCGATAATAGCCATTTGAGCATTTTTATCTTATCCATCGTCTTTCTCCCCGAAAATTTATTATTTGATTCATTGAAAGATTTTAGCTGCTACTCAATTCTTTCAGTACTACTAATTGGACAGGGTTTAACACTAAACGGCTCTTTTCATCCACGCGTTCTCAGGATGGATGGACCTGGGACTCAGGGCAATGATAGCGCCACGCGAAAACCAACAAAACCGTGATCAATAAATTCGTATCGGCCAGATATTTAATAAATCACCAACCTGCCCCCCTCTCGCCCGAATGGGATCTTGAGATAATCGGGGCCAAGTTCCTCAATATTGGAACCAAGACTTTCGAGCAGCTTCTGGGGAATTATTTCGTGTTTCACCAACAGGTATGGAATGACCTCGTAGTCTCCCTGGGAGAAAGCTCCAGGGCGTAGGTCGAATACCATTGTCCTGTTGTATGGCGACCGTCCGATGAGTTCCGCGCTATTCGTTACATAGCCGACACTATTGGTTGTCAAAATATAGACTTCCTCTGAATCTAGTTTTCTCAAAAACACACTGCCCACTAAGTCTTCGGCCAACCTGGGGAAAACCACGGTGACTGTGTCAATAGAGGCCTGCAACGTGATCTTCACGTAAATCTTCACGTATGCCGTACTATCAGAATCTTCACCGATAACGGAGGGTGTCACTTGCGTACTGATGCTAAGAAACCTCGTCAAGATTTTTGGCCCGATCAGTTCGCCGTCTTTATTAATGTCTCCCTTGGCATAAGCAAATGTACCATTTCCAACGATTACCCGGGAGGAGGTAAGCCGATAGTTGGCAAGATAGAAATATAGGTCAAACACGCCGCTCACGCCCCCTGGCGTTCCCTCACTCCCTGGTGGCGGCAACGTCACCTGAAACCGTCCATTTTCGTCCGTATATGTACCAATGTTGAAACTCTCAAGCCACACATAAACGCCTTCAGGGCTCGAACCGTCATGGAGCCGAACGGTGCCACCAACTTGCCTGGAACCTGGGGAGATTTTGTCTTCACCAAAGGGATTCTCCACACAACCAGAGAGACTTGCCAAAAACACCCCTGCCGCAAGCACCTTAACCATAGGTTGCGCTGCTTTCATTTGGTCGTTTACCCTCTAAGTTTTAATCATTGAAAACGGTTGTCTCAGTACTGCGCGCCCACTGTTATGTAAAATCGGCGATCGCGGATGGCCAGACCCTGTAAGACTACTTCTTCATTATCATACAACAAGTTACGACCGCTGGCGTTTGCAAATAGCTTTAACTTCCCCAGTTGGAAGGCCTTACTTAGATGCAAATCAAGATTTGAATAATCAGGGAGCGTAACCTCTGCAAAACGGCCATTTTTCTGGCGTAGCCAGCCCGCCTGCTCGCTTTCTTTGAACCAATGAATCTGAAACGAATAGCCAGCATGATCAACGATGAAGTTCAGCGTTCGTTTAAAGTCGGACTTAAAAGGAAAGGCGGCTTTTTCCGAGATAAAGTAGCGGGATATACCCAATTCCACAGTCACCTTCTTTCGGAAGAAGAAAACGTCCGACTTGGCTTCAATTCCGGAAATTCGTGCATCCGGAACATTGTCATAGAAGGTAACTGGAACGCCGGGCGTAACGGACAAGCGAAATTTATTGTCATAGTAGTTCTGGAAATAATTTACGGATATTTGCCAACCATAGATGGTTCTTTTCCCCCGAATGTCCCTGGCCATGAAAACGCTCACTTCCGAACTGCGGTTTTTTTCCGGATTAAGATTAGGCTTGGATGCGTCTGCCGTTAGCAAAATAGGTGAGCTAATCTGCTGAAGCAGGGTCGGAAATTTGGTGTTGATACCAAAGCTTAAGTAGCCTTTAAAAGTAAGATTTTCGCGGTACTTAGAGAGGCTCAGAGCAAACTTAAACATATTTTCTTGCCAGTCATTCCCGTTGAAAAGCCCCACGGTGCTTGCCTGCTCGTCCTCCTGGGTGCTGCTACGCAGTATCGGATTGGTCTGTTCGTCCTGCATCCGATCGTGCCGCAAACTGATGCTCAACTCAACAGTGTGAAGAGAATCCAGGCCGGTGTCTCCGCGTAATTTCGAAATCAACACCAGACCATGGTGCTGTCGCTTAAATTGCGCCGACTCCAAACCGAAAGGTTGCTCCTGGAAATTCACTCTTTCGTCGCTAAAATCGAGTTCAGTATCTTGAAACTGATAAGCTAATAATAAATCCATTGGTCCGAATTTCAGACCCTTCCTTGCATTGACATGAATGGTCCGATCCTCTATCCCCCGGTGGACTGCACCGGTGCTGCTGACCAGAATTTGGTCCTCCTCTAAACGTAGCAGCGAAACCGACAGATTGATATCCTTTAGTTTGAAAAGATCCCCGCTGTATCGGAGCGATAGCAACTCATTCAAATTTGACAGGGTTTCGACGTCACGCTGATTGTCATAATTCAGGGACGAATAGATATACATGGCACTCAGAGAATTTGCCGGTTGCCCATCGGCACGTTCGGAAAAATTGTAGCTGAGGTTAGCGGTATGATGCAAGGACGTGTTTTCCAACAGGCTTTTATCATCGGCCACGTCAACAAAATTCCTTTTCCCACCGCCGCGTTTAAAACTGTAAGATCCGTGCAGAGGGTTGAGCGTGTGATTGAGGTGCAGTCCCCAGTTTCCAGAACGATAGGTGCCAAGCCGCTGCTGAAATCGAATATTGTATTCGTGTTGCACCTTGGGGACGATGTTGATCACCCCTGAAAATGCTTCCGGGCCGTAAAGCGCTGTGTTGCTACCCTTGATGATCTCAAATCTTTCAATATCCTCTAAATCGATTAGTGATAGATCAAAGATATTGTCATAGGCGCTGTTCATTTTGATCCCGTTATACAACACTAAGACTTCATCCGGGTTTCCACCGCGAATAGAGACCGTTTTTTTACCGCTCAGTTCTTCCTCCACCTGAATGCTGTGATCCATCCGGAGCAAGTCGCCAGCGTCAACATACCCGCGAATATCAAAATTTTTCGCTTCAACCAGGGAAACGGTTTGTGGTAAATCTTTTTCTATCTCTAAGCGTTGGATCCGCTCCTCCTCGATGGTAACGACTCGCAATGGGATCACGCGCGGCTGCAAGTAAACATACCGCATTTCCGGGAGCGATTCGAGTGCAACCTCCTGTGGCTCGTAAGCAATATGTCGGAAAACTACCACCATTTGTCCGGTGGCATCAGGTATGCGAAGCAAATATCTTCCGGCAAAGTCGCCACTGGTGCCAATTTGCGTTCCTTCAATATAGATATTTACATAAGGAATTTCGCGGTGAGTATTCATATCACGCACGAACCCGCTAATTGTAACTTCCTGGGCATTCGTTACAGCAGTGTAGGCACAAACGAAAAAAGCGAGCAACAGGATATTGATTCTTTGAGCTACCATTTCTCTCCGAAAACTGACTTGTTTCAGATAAAAAACCAAATACTCATAATTATAGAATAACAACCATAATATCACACCTGCATAATCATGAGTCCGGAGATAAGGGTTACGGCTTTAAAATGAATTTCAATTCTGTACCAGCATAGGATCGTAAATAGTAATTGTGTAACCCTCCACATCTCTGATCCAGCGTTTGCACTTGCAACAAACCTGCCGACAAATCACATTGCTGCTACCTCAAAAAGCGCTGCCATTGATCATCCCGGAACTCATCACGTTTAGTAGAGTGAACTAACTCATAGTCTCCAAAGCCGAAACGAACTACAAACACGAATTCCACACTATTCTCGATTCTATGGTAACGCCAAATCTCGTAAGGTTTGCTACCGCCCAGGCTGGGAAATCGGTCGATTTCATCTGGTTCTCCGTAGAGGATATAGACGCGGCCACGGTCTGTCCGCCAACCCTCTTTTCCCATTGCACGGTATCGTTCGTTGGTCTCCACCACACGCTGCAAATACGCCGCGCGTTTAATCGGCGGACGGTCGAAGCTCCCCCTCTCAATATCAGACCAGAACCGTGCCAGAAACTCAAGCTTATCGGCATCAGAGTCGAGTTGTGCGAACAACTTGATCTCTTGCTCGGTTGCAATGTACCGTACCTGACGAAACTCCGCTGATAGTAGCTCTTCTGATAGCCCGGCCAGCTCGATCTTTTGGAATGAAGGGGCGGTTAGCAAAGGGACTTGTAGATGTGGATTATATACGAAAAAAGTTTTCTCTGTCCGTGCCTGTTCGTGCGAACTCTGGTCAAAAAGCAAAACGCGGAAACGATATTTCCCTGATAGGATTGCTGTCACGTTTGTTGTACCAACCTCTATAGCATCCCTCACCTTATACTTAAGTGTCTTTGATGACTCGCGCACTATTTTCTCATTGGAGTCGATTATGAGTGTTTTCACCGTATACTTTTTTCCGCGGTTCAAGTTATACAGCTCCAAATAGTTGAACACCACAGGATGAGCAGTGATGCCGAAGACTAGTTTGGGGTTAGGGACAACCTCCAGTGAGTTTTTGAAGAAAGGGTCGTCTTCTTGTTGGGAAGATTTGATAGTGCTACATAATTCCAAATCGCTAAACCCTACCCCACCAGGATAGGCATTAATACTGATGGTCAAGTTACTATGAGCGCGACGCTCTGGAGCAAGCGAGTCGGCAGCGACAACTTCTAGTGTATAGTCGCCCAATGGAATAGCATAACCTGCTTGGGTGATAAACGGATAACGGAATGAAGCCTCGCTCGTATCAGTTACCACCATGGGCAGCAGCGCTCGATCATTTATCACCATCGCCTTAGTCTTTTTGTTCCACATTCGCGTCCACAGTTGCACCCCGGCTCTGTATTTACCTTCCGACATTTGTTAAGTAAGTAGATGAGGATAAAACCCATAATAGATTTCTAAGTATCCAGCCTGATCATCTTTGCGAAATCTTGCATAATCCAGATCGAGTATAAATGGCGCGGTCGGAGTAATGTTCTGTGCTATGAGTTCGGTGCCCAAGAACACAACAAGAACAACCAAGAAAAAAAGTTTCTTCATAGTCAAATGCTTCCCTTTTCTGCAATATACTAATATGAAACCAAGTTTGCAAATAATCGAAACGCCCCTATGTGGATATTCATCCACTGATGACCAAGTGCCAAATCAATATAAGTCTGTTTTCCCTTGCCCTCTGTTAGTAAAACCATGAGTGGCTCACCTTCCCGTTTCACTTTCACCAAAAGCTGCGCTTTCCCCAGTACACTACCCGTGACAACATTGTAACCCCGTACAAAAAGCCAATCGTTCCAATCCTCGGAACGAATGAGATTCGGAGATGTGAGAAGTAAATGCGTTGAGTCCACCTGAAGCGGGATATTTTCATCGAATAATAGTGTTGGCGTCAAGGACATCCCGGCCCAAAGCGGTTTAGCATTCCACGTTGCAGCATCTTGCGCCAGAACAATCAAATGACCCCCCTGGTTGACGAAATTGTCGATCTCATTCTTGAAATCTCCTATTTGCGGCTTCAACGTGAGCACCCGTCTGTCAATAATAAGGACATCCAGTGAATCAATCTGACGTGAAAACATTCGACCAAACCCGACCGTGGAAAATTTAACATTCAAGCGGCGAAGGGCATTTTCGGTCGGGCTATTCTGTAATCCTGTGATAATTCCAATCTTTTTGGATGTATCAACATCGGTATGGAATTTTCTGGCAGCAAAATTGGCTACAGGTATTCCGCCAATCTGTACCGGTATCAAATAGCTTCCCTCATCTGGATTTCCCTTCCACGTAATTAACAGCGTATCACGATGTGAGCTTCCTTTATAGCTCAAGCGAAATGCACTTTCTGTTGAGGAGGCAAGTGAGTCTTCAACTCTGATTGTATCGGCCACGCCATCCCGCGAGATATTCGTAAGTCGGATAACAATCCTCTCACCTGACACCATGCGAACGATGGGTGTCAGAATCTCGATTACAAACCTGGGGGCAAAAGTAAGCTCTATCGTGGTACGGTGTACAAAGCTCTGCTCTTTTGATAAGCCACTGTGAAGAATGTAAAAGGCAAAAGGCTTTCCAAAGGTTGCGGATTTTAACTCCTGTTGTCCGGGCGGATAGGTAAAGTCGACACTAGCCGGAGAAAGTAAACGGTATTTCTCGTGGAGTCTGAGCGGCAGTCTTTGGATCAGGTCTTCATTGATTGCCCATCCTCGATCAAGGCCTGTAAAATATATCTCTGTGTTCTCATCAACACTTATTCCTTTAACCTTGTCAATGGTCAAAAAAGTTAACTGCCGCACTGTAAGTACCGTATCGCTGATTGTATATTCCACTTCGACACCGAGCAGGGCGCAGCGAAGATTTTCAAGCCCCTTTTTCCAGTGTAATAAGGTTTTTTGTTCGCTAACTTGTAAGTGGTGTCGTCGGGTAATGTAAAAACTAACAGAGTCCAAGATAGCTACCAGGGTTCTTAATGCACCGCTGGTCTTCCCGTGGAGAGTGGCCTTAGTGAGTTGTTGGATTTCCTGCTCTATCGAGCGCAGGCCTGCCGTACTTGGCCCTGGTAATCCTGCATCAATTTCATTTATGGGTAGCGGTGGAGTGGGGTATACCAGACGGTAAGATGGTTTCTCGCCATTCATCCACACACGCCGCTGATTCGCTAACGACTCATACGCACGCGCAGCCTTCTCTCCGATGGTTCGATACGTTTTTTTCCAACGCGGATGACGTTGGTCAACGGGAATTGAAAATCCTTTTCTTTTCCAATTATCAATAAAAACACGATCGACACGCCACAACCCATAAGCATTCGATCCTGGTAAATCTTTGTACATTTCAGTAGGGGCAATCTTTTTGACCGCAACCAACACATCGGAATATAGAACATCCCACCGCGGGCTGCTTCCCTCAGTCGCCCAATCGCGAGCTAACATGATTATATCCGGCTTAAATTGAGAAAAAAGGTTGGCCAAACGTTTCCGGAGCAGATCGCTGGGCCACAATTCCCGACCTTTTGCCGACTCCCTCGCTGCGACGATATCAGGCATATTAAGAAAATGAACCTCGCCGCCCAGATATGAAAGAGCTTTCGATGCCTCCTCCCTGCGGATCGTGGCAAGATAGGGAGGATATTCAGCCCGGACATCGCTCTCACCCGCTTCCCCGTTGGTGAGATAGGCGCTCATAATTGTTGCCCCTCGCCCCAGGCGGAAATACGCTAAACCAGGAAGGTCCTCATGGCCAGGTTGAATCGCAATAGACAGAACATTAAGATTGCTTTGCAGGTCGAGGGAACGCTGGTAAAGTGCGTTTCTACCCGTTTCAGGAAAGTAAGATTTAAAAGCGGGATATTGCTCACACGAAACGAAGAAAGCCGCGGAACAGAGCAGAAATAAAAGTAATGACACTGAAACACCAAATAAACGTCTTAACATTTATCTACCCTGATTGGTTGACAAGAGAAAGGCTGTCCTTGCTGGACAGCCTTTTTCATAATTTTAAGAATTACTTTTCGGTTGGAAGTCTACTGGGGCGAAGCTTAGAAGCCAAACTTTAACGAAATTACTGAATTGTCATTGAAGTATTCCACTTGCCGCCAAGCATAATCCAGCATAAAGTTAATCCCAACTGCCTCGTAGTACAGACCAGCACCCAGGGTGGGGCCAAAAATAAACTCATCTACGTCTTCCTCCCCGGGGGCAAGCTCAATACCGCCGCGCAAATAAAAGCGCGCTTTTTGCAAGCCGATGCCCAATTCGCCTCCTAACCGGTATGAATCGAGACCCATGTTATTATTTACGAAAGCGCTGTTCGTACTCAACTCCATGTTCTCGCCAAAGGTGTGCACGTAGGTTAAACCAATTTCCACGACGGACGGTAGTTCAAAGCTTGCCGCATCGCTAAGATAGTGCTGTTCCGGGCGTCGCCCCTCACTCGAAGTGGCTCGGCGTAATAAGCCAGATCCACCAAAACTAAACTGGGAACCGAAGTTTTTCATGGTAATACCGACGTTGAGTCCAGGAATCCCAGCGAGCCCATGGTATTGCACGCCCAGGTCCGCGGCAAATCCGGAACCGTACGCTCGACCCATCTTCTCAGAGATTGCTTTAATGGTAGCCCCAACATTGACCCTATCGGAGAACGCTAACGCCCAGCTCAACCCTACAGTAATAAAGGAGGGGGAGTACGTCCGGCCTGCATTGCCCTCGGGATCGTCATTTGTGGTCAGGGGGATGTCGCCAAAGTCTAAAGACCTCACGCTAATACCTACCACACCTTTACGGCCGAAGGAAATCCCAAGAGCACCATAGTTTAGATTGATGTCAGCAATGTACGACATCGAAGAGAACAGTGCCTCGGAGGAGGTAGTAAGAAGTGCAAGACCGGCAGGATTCCAGTGAATAGCCTCAACACCAGCCGAGATGGCGATGCTCGAACCCCCCATGGCCATGTCCCGCGCCCCAACCGGGATCAGAAGCTCCGTTGCCGCCGCGCTCCCAATCCTCTTATTTCGAGCTTCCTGTGCATCAAGAATGCCGACCATAACGGTCATCACCGCGCAGAGGGCTACAAAAGGAAATATAACTCTGTTTTTCATGGCATTTTCTCCATATTCAATTGTTTAAATCCAAAATGATTAAACCTGGCATTAATACACATCGAGCACTTCTTGCTCTTGGATGATCGCCAGCTTCAGAACCTTGGTTGCCTCGCCGCCTGAGGGCAATGTCATCTCAACATAGGCAATGTACATACCGCTGGCTACCGGAAGGGAATTATGGTTTAACAAATTCCACTTCATGAACTGCGAGGGATCGTCTTTCTTCTCCAGCTTGCGCACTAACTGACCAGCTAAGTTAAAGATTCTGATCGTCATTGTTGGCGGTAAATTGTTAAAGATGACGAATCTGGCCAGCTTGCTTATCTCCGCAGGGTTAAAAGCATAGTAGGGATTGGGGAACACACCAACCTTGTCGGCGCTAAATTCATCAAGTGCAACCGATGTAGTTGGCACAGGGGTGGTAAATCTAAAGACATCAGCCATCGTGTTTGGTTTGGTGGTAATGAGGCGGAAAATGGTGCCTTCTTCCGGTAAATCCTGATTAAAAGGCGGCGCAGAACCACCATTCCAGTTAACCAGAACTGACCTGGCAATTACTTCACGATCAATATGATCAAGACTATTTGCACCCAATGTCATTGCTGTTAGATCCAACGAAGCCACATAAGCATCGTATCCGGATTCACCAGGTGTTTTATCTTCTGGAAGTATCCAGTACACCCAATCGGTAAAGGGATCATTATCACCACCGGAAACTGAATGTTCAAGATCAGCTCCCCACAAATCCAGAGCATATTCATTATTTACAACGCCCCCAATGTCCTCCAATAAATTGGGTATTAGGCGATAGTCATCACTAGGGTCATCCGGGGTACCCATGCCGATACACCACAATTCAAAGGGGACTTCCACAACTTCATTTGCCTCAAACCCTTTGTATGAATAACTACCCTCTGCTGTAAAACGCATTTCCCAATCTAACGGAACCGCTATATCGAAGTTGTCATTACGCATACTTCTTGATTTGAAAGCAGAATATGAACCACGAGTACCATTGTCGCCGGTATGGATTGCC
>JADFPG010000056.1 GCA_022562455.1 Fidelibacterota bacterium
CGCAAATCAGAAGATAGAAAATGGAATAGTCAGCGGAAACGCTAGAGAAATATAAATGGCAGGTGTCAGTCAGTCGAAAAATCGAGGCTTCTCCAAAGAATATTTGGTTAGCAATATCAAAACCAGGGAATGTGAAAGATTTTCATCCTTTCTGTGAAAAGAATCCTGTTTATGAATGGCCTGGGGTTGGCTCGAAGGATGTGGTCTATTACTATAGTGGTTGGGTTTTGCATAGGGAATTTGTAAACTGGATAGATGGGGTAGGCTATGATCTAATGATTGGCATGGAAGGGGGGAGGAAATCTTATGTTTCTTGGCGAATCACAGAAGAACAGGAAGGCATAGGCATGCTAAGAATCACGATCTATCCCCACGCTTTGCAGAACATCCCTATTGCTATCCGTTGGATACCGCATATAGCTACTATACAACCAGCTTTGCACAGTTATCTTGATGCAGTGCTAAAAGGATTTGAGTGGTTCATAACTACGGGAAAGCCTGTTAGTAAGAATCAGTTTGGTTCACACAAGTGGTTTTCAGGTAATGATGTCTGAGCAAAATACTCGGCAGATTGATCAGTTATTGTTTGTACGCCAATTTTTTATGGACGGACAAGCAAGAGAAAATACATATTGCGGCCCAACCCCACGTAAATCCATCTTGTGGTAAGCGGCGCGATAAATTGGAATCGGACAGCAATTGGAGTTTTCGGAAGCCGCGTGAAATGCAAACTCCCTAATCGGGTTACGCCCTCGTTAGGCTTAAATTATTTGAGAGGATAAAATGATTAAACTTTCCATTCCAACTCACCGTCGTATCGATTTTGTAGACATTACCTCCCAGGTTCAACGGGAAGTGGCTTCCAGTGGAGTAAATGAAGGTACAATCATGATATACGTCCCCCACACTACCTGCGGAATCACCATCAACGAGAGCGCTGATCCCCATGTTGCGGAAGATATCCGGATGCAGTTGGCAAAATTAGTGCCCTATGAGGCTGGATATAGGCATATGGAGGGGAATGCTGACAGCCATATCAAAGTATCCATGATAGGAACGTCAGAGACGGTAATCATAGAAGGGGGCAGGCTGGTCTTAGGGACATGGCAAGGAATATTTCTATGTGACTTTGACGGACCGAGGACGAGGAAAGTCTATTTAAAAATTATAGAAGGTTAAAAGATTAGTTGTAACTGGTGAGTGGTGAGTAGTGATTGGTGCATTGATCTTAACGCCATTACATCCCAACTGTGGTAGAGTTGATCGCAGGTCCGTGTGGAAAAACGTGAACTGCCTGTCCCGTTGAATACCCAGCTATTCAACGGAGACTCCCCCGGGGGAGTCCACGATGTTGTGCGAATGTTAGTGCCACTAAAAAGTGTCCACGATGTTGTGCTATTCACCACATAGCCATTAGAGGTTATTATTTCTATACACTTCTTGAATCCCTGATAAGGGCAATACTGATCCAAGAATCGTTAATCCTTTTTCACCCGATTCCAGATATCATCCATTTCTTCCAGGCTTGCTTCTTCAATGGATTTTCCCTGCACAAGCAATTCCTTTTCAACCTGCCGAAATCTATGCATGAATTTTCTATTTGCTTTTCTTAATGCTTCTTCAGCAGAGAGATTGAGGAAACGACACAGATTAACCAGAGCGAACAGTAAATCCCCCATCTCTTCTTTTATATGTTGACTATCATTATCTGATGCGGCAGACTCTAATTCCTCAAGTTCTTCATTAACCTTATCCCATACTGGTTGGGCGTCTTTCCAGTCAAAACCTACATAAGACGCCTTTTGCTGAATCCGTTGAGCCCGGACAAGAGCAGGTAATGTATTGGGTACTCCATCTAACCTCGACTCTCTCCCTTTTTCTTTTTGCTTAGCTGCTTCCCAGTTCTGTTTTGCATGAAAAGCATCGTCGGCTTTTTTATCTCCAAACACGTGAGGATGTCGCCTCACTAACTTTTTACTGATACCCTCAAGCACGTCTATCAAATCGAATTCGTCATTTTCTTCAGCAATTTTTGCCTGGAAAACTGCATGAAGAAAGAGATCACCTACTTCTTCTGCCAGAGTTACCCAGTTTTCTTCATCTACGGTTTCTATTACTTCATAGGTTTCTTCCAAAAGATAGGGTAGGAGAGAAGCATGAGTTTGTTCCTTGTCCCACGGACAACCATTAGGACCCCGCAATTTCTCCACTATTGATACCAATTTGTTAAACTGTTTACCCGGGTTCACTTTTCCCCTCCAATTTTTTAATAATTACTTTTATTATTCTGTTGTCTGACAAAGATTTCACCTCAAACATGTAGTTTTCATAATCAATTTTACTTTTAACTAATGGGATGTCTCCAAACTGTTCTAATAAAAACCCACCCAATGTATCATATTCTCTAATTTCCGGAAAAGAAATTGGCACACTTTCCTGGAGATCATTCAAAGATATTTTCCCTTCTACAAGCCATTTTTTTGATCCGATTTTTACAAGGAGAGAACTTTCTTTATCAAACTCATCTTTGATTTCCCCTACAACTTCTTCCACCACATCTTCCACAGTCACCAAACCTGCTGTGCCTCCATATTCATCCACAACAATGGCGATATTTTCTCTTCGACTCTGAAAATCCTTTAGCAGGTCATCAATTTGTTTCGATTCCGGTACAAAGTATGGTTTTCTACAGATATTAATGATTGCATTATCTGACTCCTGTCCATTTAAAAAGGGTAGAATATCCTTCGCGTAGAGAATCCCTTTGATATTGTCCAGGTTTTCGTCAAAAACGGGGAACTTGGAGTAAGGTAAATTCCGGATAGTATTTATTACGGATTTTATTGTACTCATTTGTTCAATTCCAATGATATCTGTTCTCGGGACCATGATTTCGCGAACAGATGTTTCACCGTAGTCAAAAACGGATTGAATCATACGTTTTTCTTTTTCATTTAGAGTCCCTTTTTCAGCCCCCACATCTGCCAATGCCCGCAACTCATCTTCACTGTTGAAGAGAGATTCTTCCTTTAAAGGGATCCAATGGGTTAAAAAGTGCGTAAGGTGGTAGAGAACAGATGCCAAAGGAAATAAAAGGAGACTGGCAATCTTTATTGGCAGTGAGACCCGACTGGCAAATTTTTCTGAGTTTTTTATCGCAAGAATTTTGGGGGTTACTTCACTTACGAGAAGGATAACTATGGTCAGAACAATTGATTCCAAGGTGATTAGAATTGGGAGACTGATATTTAATCTTAGAGCAATATCAGTAGTAATGATTGCAGCAAAAAATGCCATTAATGTGTTTACCAGTGTATTCCCGGTTAAAATAGTTATCAGTAATCTCCTTGGGTGGCTTAACAGTTGAAGAATACGATCCTCTTGGCGTTTATTCTTGAGGTGCGATTTCTTAAGCGAGAAGAAGGCAGTTTCTGCTCCGGAGAAAAAGGCGGAAACAACCAGCAAAAGAATGAAAAGGAGAATTTCGAATAAAATCACAGGTATAACAATGGTTTACATTATTTCGTAATTGACGATATACTTGAATTCATTGATTAGAAGCAAACTGGTCGGAATTTGGATGATACAATTCTGAAAAAATGAATTATTCTCATCCCGAAGCTTCGGGACTAAATTCTGGAAGAGTTCTATTATCCGGACTAACACAAACTTTCTAACATTTTGTTGTTTTAGTAGGTACGATTTTTTATAAGATGAGTTTACTGTAGTTTATTAGTTTTAGATACTTATCCTCAAGGCTCCTCATCTCCGCTTGTTGCCTGGAGTTTATGTCCTCAAGTCCTAACAAATGTAATGTTCCATGAACGATTAATCTGCAAAGTTCGTTCTCAAAGCTGACGCCATATTCAGAAGCATTTTCCTTAGCCATTTGAGGACTGATATAAATTTCACCTTCAAATAGGTCTTCTTTTTCTACGTGAAGTCTGAAAGAGATCACATCGGTATATACATCTTGATGAAAGTACTCATGTTTTAAGCCACGGAGCATTTCGTTTCCGCCAAAAATGATTGTAATCCAGGCGTCTTCAACATCGTGGTTAATGAGAACTAAAGTAACCAAATCCTTAACGGTGTTGGGATTAATATTGATAACCCCATTTGCGACTTCTGCTTTTACATCTATCATGGGGTAACGGTTTTTGAGGCAAACTTTTTGGTCGAAGGTTCTTTTTTGGCATCAGGATATTCAATACGTAAATGGTAGATTCCCCTAAGAACCGGAATAAGACCGTTTTTCCCCCGAATGTTACCTTTTAGCTTAGTCAGGTCTTTCATGGTTAAAGGACAATCATCAAGTTGCCCTTCTTTGAGGCGTTTTTCCGTAATCTTATCCACCATAGCGCTGATAGTATGGAGTGAAGGATTTTTGATAGATCTTACTGCGGCTTCAACTGCTTCACAAATCATCAAAATACCGGTCTCCTTTGTATTTGGCTTGGGACCAGCATATCGAAAGTTGTTATCGTTCACTTTAGAGACTTCGTTGTTTGCCGCCTTCACGGCTTTTTGGTAGAAATATTCCATGAGACATGTGCCGTGATGCATGGGAATAAAATCTGAAATTACTTTGGGTAGACGGTACTCATTAGCCAATTTTATTCCATCTTTGACATGGCTTTCTATTATTCTGGCTGAGAGGGTTGGGGTCAGATTATCATGGGGATTTTTTCCACTAAACTGATTTTCGATATAATATTCCGGTCTTTTGAGTTTTCCAATATCATGATAATATGCGCCCACACGACACAGTAATGGATTGGCTCCAACCGCTGTTGCACTAGATTCCGCCATATTCCCGACGACTACACAATGGTTGAAGGTTCCATTTGCTTCCTGTGATAGCCTTTTTAGAAGTGGATGGTTGAAATCACTTAATTCCAATAAAGTTAAGTCGGATGTGACATCAAAAAGAATTTCGAATAATACACTCAGACCATACGCAACCAAAGGGGCCAGAATTCCACTCACTATAAAAGATAAATAGTCTATTCGGAGTGATTGTAAATCCGCCTTTGTTAAAACACCAACAGCCGTCATGGCGATGATCCCACTGACCACAATATATAGAATAGTCACGAATAGTTGGGCTCTTGTTCGCAGGTGCCTGACGGCATAAATAGCTGCCACACTGCTGAATAAAGATATAATTACAAAATCCAGTTTGCTTCCAATAATAAATGCGATAAGAATTGAGAGAGTGACGATTGACATTACAGCGATTCTGGCATCGAATAAAACTGTACAGACTATGGCTACAACCGTTATGGGTATCAGGTATTCGGATTGTCCGATAATATTGACAAAGACATGAGCAAGAACCACCAATAAGACGAATTGAGAACTGAAGAGCAGAAGGATTTTGTTGTTATTATACAAAGAACTACGGTAGGTATAAAGAAACGAAAAGAAGAATGAAAGTATGATAGCCACCAGAAAAAATCGTCCTAACCAGGGTAGTATTAATCCATATCCTTTTTCTAATTTTTGTCTTTTATCTAATTCTGCAGTATAAGATTTAAGTTTTTGATGGATCTCTGGTGTAACTCGGATGTTAGCGTCTACGATTCGTTCATTTTCCATTATGATCCCTTGATAACGGGGTACTTTATCGATTTTGTTCTGTTGACGGCGTTCCGTTGTTTCCCGATCAAAAATCACATTCGGTTTCATAAACTCCACAATGATTTTATAACCAACTTCTCTTCTAATGTCTTCTTCCAAGGAGAAAATATCTGTGATATCCCTTCTCGCTTTTGTCCAAGCCTCTTGTAAATCATTCAGTGAGCTGATTTCCGTGAGTTCAGGAGCATCCGTGGTAACAATAGCTACCTGATCACTTTTGATATCATCTTTGGAAATGTCGAAAATTCCTTCTCCCCATCTATTTCTACAGATGGTAACAACGGTTTCAGAAAATTCTTTGTATTCTATCTCATCTCCGTTTAATTGTTTTTTATCGAGAAATGAAGACCATAAAGGATTGTTAATAACAAAAAGGTAGGTTTTTGTGAATTCCTCTTCTGCTGTAAAAAGAGCGGCGCTGTCGACAACCACATAAGACCTGAATTTTTCGTAGTTTGGTGTAAACCGGTATTCATATAAGTCATGTTTTCTGTTCTCATATCGTCTTCTGAGTTGATAAATTTTTTCTGCTGCCTCCATAATCGTATCTATTAATTTGATTTGATTGATAGCAATGGTTCTGTCTTTATGGAACAGGTACAGCTCATTTCTTATTGCTTCATCGATGTCAGCCTTTATTTTATCTTTAGTTTTTAGAATAGGAAAATTGAATTCGGCTAATATTTCTTCTTTAGTGATATCACCTATTTCGTAATTGTATTCAAGATATTTCCCACGTGGGAAGAACAGAGATAGAATAAGCGTTAAACCGGTAAAAATCAAAATCCGGTTGGTGAGGATTTTTTTATCCTCTTTGTTTAAGGGATTTGTCTTTTTTCTTTTGAGAAAATTCACTACTTAGTGTCAGCGAAACTCAAGGATTTTTGATACTCCTTTACGAGTTCTCTCATTATCACGAGGTGCTGGATTTCACTGGTACCTTCGCCAATCGTGAGAACTTTCGCATCGCGGAAATATTTTTCCACCGGATATTCCTTAATGTAACCATACCCACCGAAAATCTGTATCGCTTCTGTAGTGGTACGCATAGCGACTTCAGAAGCATATAATTTCGCCATGGCGGCCTGTTTAATGACGTTTTTCCCCTGGTCGTACATTTTAGCTGCCTGATATACAAGTAGTTTCGCTGCTTCAATTTCTGTTGCAATATTAGCAAGTTTAAAACCGATAGATTGAAAACGATAAATAGGTAATCCAAATGCCTCCCTTTCTTGAGAGTACTTAAGAGCAGCTTCAAATGCCCCTTCTGCCGTCCCTACCGATAAGGCTCCAATTGATATCCTTCCACCTGTTAAGGTACGAAGAAAGGTTTTAAATCCATCAGCATCGTTTCCAAGTAAATTTTCCTTTGGGATCCGCAGATCTTCGAAAAATAATTGACGGGTATCCGATGCTTTCCACCCCATCTTTTTTTCCGGAGGGCCTATTTTCAATCCCGGATTATCTGTCTCGATGATAAAGGCGCTGATACCCTCATCCTTGTTATTAATAGTAGTGCGAGCTGTGATGATCAGTAAGCCGGCCACACCTGCATTGGTTGTGAATATTTTTCCGCCGTTTATGACCCATTCATTTTTGTCCAAAATCGCTGTGGTTTTGGTATTTCCCGCATCACTTCCTGCTTCAACTTCTGTCAAACCAAATGCACCGATCATTTTCCCTGATGCAAGAGGAGGGACGTATTTTCTTTTCTGATCTTCTGTCCCTGCCAACAGGATAGGCATGGTTCCGAGAGAAGTATGGGCTGCCATGGTGATGGCAACTGAGGCATCTACTTTACTCAGTTCATATACTGCAAGAGAGTAGGCAACCTGATCCATTCCAGCGCCACTATAGCTTTCAGGAATAGGTATTCCCATAAGACCCAGTTCCCCCATCATTTCAACAATTTTATGGGGGAATTCCCCTGTCTCATCCAACTCCATGACATGGGGTAAAACCTCCTTGGCGGCGAAATCCCGCACCATGTCCTGAAGCATAATCTGTTCATCATTTAAGAAAAATTCGTTCATTTTTTTGATATTTTAGTTAATGTTAAAGAACATAGCTACGTCCCTCCAACCCCCCTCCGACAAGTCGGGGTCGGCGAGACGATAAAATATAGTAGCTCAATTTGCCTTTCCATAGGATCCTTTAGATACGTCTGAACTGGTGCAAAACTGGAGTGTCGGATTCCATTTAAAAATACTTACCACCGAATGGCCGCAGAAGCCCAGGTAAATCCAGAGCCAAAGGCAGCAAGGATTACATAATCCCCTTCAGAAAATCTGCCTTCTGCGTAAGCTTCTGACATTGCTATGGGGATCGATGCAGCGGTGGTATTCCCGTACTTGTGAATATTGCTGTACATCTTGTCCATCCCAATTCCCATCCGTCTTGCCACAGCTTGACTGATCCGGTAGTTGGCTTGATGGGGGATTATTAAGGCGACATCTTCCAAAGATAGGTTATTGGTATCTAATGCTTCTTGAATGACTTCGGGGAACCGGACGATGGCGTGCTTAAAGACTTCCTTTCCATTCATGACGGGGAGATGCAGTTCATTATCAATAATTTCATGGCTGATCCACGGGTGAAAATGACTTCCTGGTGCGGGCATCCAGAGGCTTTTGGCGTGCTCTCCCTGTGAGTGTAAATGTGTTGATAATATTCCCGAACTATTATTTGATGGCTGGACGATCACGGCTCCAGCGCCATCTCCGAATAAAATGGATAAATCCCTGTGTTCCGTATCAAATTTCAGAGCAACAGTCTGAACTTCTGCACCGATAAGAAGAATATTTTCGTTCATTCCCGCCCGAATAAACTGGTCTGCAATCGACAAACCATATACAAAACCTGAACATGCTGCTCGAACATCAAAGGCTCCGATATTTTTCATAGACATTTTCTTTTGGATTAACACAGCTGCCCCAGGAAAATAATAATCAGAAGAGACTGTTGCGAAAATGATTAAATCAATATCTTCCGGTTTCACCCCAGCCATTTTCATCGCATTTTCCGATGCGATAACCCCAAGGTCTGAGGCTCCCGTTTTATTGTCTGCATGACGTCGCTCTTTTATTCCTGTGCGATTAATGATCCATTCATCTGTTGTGTCCATTAGTTTTTCCAGATCAGCATTGGTGACTACATGTTCGGGCACATAATGTCCGATACCTGTAATTTTGGCTCGTTTCATAGTGTGTTTACTTTCATTGGTTTAATATCGCGAATATTCAACTGGATTGATTTAACTCCCTGCCATTCGTTTTCTTCTATTACATAGGCAATGTCAATAGGATTCCCTGTGATGAGATGCTCATAATGGTTTGCCATATTGAAACCGATAGCATCAATCGATTTACCGTTTTGTTTTGCCGTGAATTTAAGATGATCTCCGTTACCGACCAAACGAGGTGTTCCTGATGACTGAATTCCCTTTGTTACAAATACTGGTCTCATATTTCCAGGACCATAAGGTGCCAGTTTATGTAAAAAACTCATGAATCGCTTATCAATAATATTTAATGACATTTCACCCTCAACGTCAAGTGTCTTAACCAAATCATCATCAGATAAAGATTCATTTGCAATGTTTATAAATGCCTGGCGAAAGTTGTTTAGATTCTTTACTGAAATTGTTAACCCTGCTGCCATGGGATGACCACCAAATCCTTCCAGATTATCCGCACATTTTGAGAGCTTTAAATAAAGGTCAAAATTATGAATACTTCTGGCTGATCCTTTTCCCGGATCACTATCCGTACTAATAATAATCACCGGTCGATGAAACTCTTCTTTGATTCTCGAAGCAACAATTCCTATCACTCCAGGGTGCCAGGTGTTATCCCAGAGTACAATAGCTCTTTCCTTATCAAGGTCGACTTCAGTATTGACCTTAAAGAGGGCTTCTTCAACAATTGTTTCCTGAATTGTTTTTCGGATGGAATTTTCTTTATCAAGTGCTTTTGCCAGTCGAACACATTCAAAGAAATCGTCTTCGATGAAGAGCTTTACTGCTCGGTTTGCATCGCCCATCCTCCCGGCAGCATTGATCCGAGGTGCCAGGCCAAATACAAGATTCCAGACGGTTAATGTTTTATCTGACAGCCCTGAAACATCTAACAATGCTCTTAATCCAGGTTTATCCGGATTTTCCAAGAGTTTAAGCCCGTGACTTACAATTACTCGGTTTTCATCTAGTATCGGTACAAGATCAGCTGCCGTTCCCAGCGTAACAAGATCAAGATGCTGGAAAGCTTGTATATCTTGGTGTCCCATAATCTGTTCTACGGCAAATGCAAGTTTAAATGCCACACCTGCGCCACATAATCCTTTGAATGGATAGGTGCAGTTCTTTTGATTGGGGTTCAGAACAGCATAGGCATTTGGCAGTTTCGGGTCAGGTATGTGATGGTCGGTGATAATGACATCCACTTTTTTGCGATTGGCATATTCGATTGGTTGGAAGGCATTAATTCCACAGTCGCAGGTGATTAGAAGGTCTGCGCCAAAACCGACGGCAACGTCAATGCCATGTTCGGATAGACCGTACCCTTCCTTTTTTCGATCCGGGATATAGGCTTTAACGTCCGCTCCAAGACTGTTTAATGTAAGATAAAGCACTGACACTCCTGATGTCCCATCCACATCGTAATCGCCAAAAATGAATATTTTGCCCTTTTTATGTATTTGTTTTACTACTCTTTCGGCAGCTTTCTCCATGTTGAGCATTAAAAAGGGATCGTGCAGTTGACTAAGATCGGGGGAAAAAAATGGACGGGATTCTTCAAGGGACCTAATGTTCCGATTTGCAAGAACCCGTGCAATAATTTCAGGTGCGTGAAACTCCTTTTGAAGTTTTAAAACAAGAATCGGGTCAGGTTCTTTAGTACGCCAGATAATCACGGAATTAGTAAAGGATTTGGATAATATGGTTTTTCCCGGTTATTATGGATTAGTGTTTAAAATTTGCTATGTTGCTTATTTGAAATTACACAATGATCTCACTTGAAAAGGGTCTTTTTTATTTTGTACTAAATTTATTATTCCCGTCATTATATAGGAATATAAAAGATTCCATCCGTTAGCTAACGGATGGAATCTCTAGATAAGAAATCAGAGTTGATCTATAAGCCGAATTCTGTCTGGTGTGGTCATTCATCTGGACTCGACCTCACAGTCGAGTTCATGCGATCTACCCGCCCCTCTCGTCCTCCCGATCCCCCCGACCCCGACTTGTCGGGGGGATCGGGAGGGGACATTGATGCGAGCTACATCTCCGCTGGTAGCGGAATAATCGGGGCTGCTTGATCTTGCACCGGATGGGGTTTACCGAGCCTCCCGATTTTCATCGGGAACTGGTGGTCTCTTACACCACCGTTTCACCTTAACCCCGTCCCGAAACTTCGGGATGGGGATGTCTACTCTCTGTTGCACTTTCCGTATCCCGAAATAGTCGGGACCCCTCCCGTTAAGAGGCATCCTACCCTGCGGTGTTCGGACTTTCCTCCCCGACAAAATTGCAAAAATTTGTCGGAGCAACCACCCGATCAACTCTGATTGTCAAAAAACAAAATGAAACATTCATCCCGAAGCTTCGGGACAATTTTTCATGTTCCGTGCACCCCCGATACGCTCTCCCGACTATGTCGGGACTACGAGGCAGGCATATTCAAAGCTATTTTCAGGTGAAACAAATTATTCAGGTTAATTCTCGAGCCAATATAAAAAACGTCGGCAGACAGAACAAGTCAACAATCTTTGGCCGCTTCGTGCTTCCATAATGGTTTTGGAGGTTAAATGAGCGAAACATCCACTACAAGCCCCATTCTGAATTGGAACCACGGCAACACCGTCACGAGCTTTACGAATTCTATCGTATACTGCCAGATCCCTAGCATTAATTTCAGGAACAATTGTCTCTCTTATTTCTGTTAATTCCTCAAACTCTTTTTCAGTTCCCGCAATGGTCTTTTTAAGCTTTTTTTCCTGTTTGTTAAGCTCATTAGAAAATTCTACAATCTGGAGTTTTTCCAATTTTAACTGCTCTTCCAGGCGTTCTTTTTCTTCTAACAATTCCAACTCTTGTAATTCTTCAATATCAATTTCTGACTTCAAATGGTCAATTTCTGCCATGAAGGCGTCATACTCTCTATTTGTTTTCACGAGGTAGAGTTGTTCCTGTAATTTGTCTGTTTTTGTTTTTCGTTCAAGTTCAAGGGTTTGAAGACGTTGAATACTCACTGCAATTTCTTTTAATCTGGCTTTTACTATAATAATGGATTTATCTAGTTGATCGGTTCTTGATGTAAGTTTTCTTACTTGTAGAGGAAGATCCCCTTTCAACTGGTCCAGTTCTAACAGTTGATTGTCAATTTCCTGTAGTTTCACAAGTTGAAATAATTTTGCCATTTCAACGCTCCTTAAATAGAGTTAAAAAAAATGCACCAAGCGGTGCATAACTAATTTGTTTTACAAAATTTGGACTCTGGTATTGCTCCAAATTTAGTTGATTTCTCTTTTCAACAATAAATTTTTGGGTCAAAATACCCCCTGGATAATTTGTAATAGAATGATGTCATTATTTTTCCTTAACCATTGTGGGTTCGACAGGACTTGAACCTGCGACTTCTACGATGTGAGCGTAGCGCTCTGACCAACTGAGCTACGAACCCAATTTCCTCTTCATTGCGGGACGCTTCAGAGTTTGCTCCAGGGCTATGTGCCTCGGCATGAATCCCTGTGACCTTCCCGACATGAAATGTCGGGACGCTCTGACTCCCGACGAGTCGGGAAGTTACGAACCCGTTTCATATTTCATGCTTGTAGAGTCGTAAATTTATAGACAAATTTAAAAGAATAATAGTCGTGAAACAAGAAAGGGGATTAAATGTCTGATCTTGTGATAAAAAATTATGATGTCATTAATGATATCCTGATCATTAAGTGGGAAGGAGATGCGGAAAGCTATATCCCTTTAAAGAAATTGAGAGAGAATTGTCCATGTGCCGGTTGTGCTGGGGAAAGTGATGTATTTGGGAATGTTTTTAAAGGAAAGCAACCGAAGAGATCGGAAGTAAGTTTTCAACTTACGAATTTGAAACTAGTTGGATATTATGCCGTTCAGCCATTCTGGGGAGATAGGCATAATACTGGAATTTACCGGTATGAACTTTTACAGTCCCTTGGAGAAGGAGAGTCTTAAAGAACACAGCTACGTCCCCCCGACCCCGACTTGTCGGGGGGGGGGGGTTAAAAAGGCTAAGGCTTCCCACGGAGAGTCCATTTTGTCCTTCGTCCCGACGCGTCGGGATGGAGAAATTCCCTGCCTGACGGCAGGCAGGCGATACAGTAAAATAAAATTCTGTTTTCAATTATTTTTCCGTTTATCCCTATTTGAATCTCTATATATGATCACAATTTTCATTAATTCGGGAAAAATATTCCAGTCCTGTGGTTCATACATTAGGTGTATCCAACGTTGATCTTTAAGGAACCAGGAAGCGGAAACAAAGTCGGAAAATTTTTCGGCTCTACTGATATTTGGCTCCTCTAAAAAGACTTCTCTTCCATATAACTTTCTGAGTCTTTTTATGATGAGATTGAATTCTTTTAAATGTCTTTCCTTATTTTCTTCATCTTGTTTTTGCAAATCCCAGATTAAATATATTTCTTCTTCTACAGAAAAGACGCCTTCAGATGGATGAATCATGATACGGAGTTTGTCGAAACTGCCCATCTTCTTGCCCCAATTCCGGTATTCAAGAATTCGATAGCCGTTTTGCTGATACATTCTGTCAGGTATTTCATTGTGATCAGTTTGGAGTGTTTTAATCACTTCTTCCTCGGTGGAACCAAAGCTGATACCCCAGATTATTTCTCCAAAGGATCCTGCGGATAAATCCTGTTTATTATCAGGGAATAATCCGCCAGCTGGCGGACAAAGGAGTAAAAACAGGAGATAGGTGAGAGAGCGTTTGGGGGAGGTTATTTCGTTGATTGAAATCAGGTTTATTGTGTTGTAATTTGGATTCCCCGCCACGAGCAGTTACTGCCCAAACAACGGTAATTTTTTACTCTTATCCTGAATAAAAGGCCGATGATTTTATGTCTAAACTTTCTGTGAATGCGGCTGAGTCCACTCTCACATTTAGAGCACGATCTTGTATTTGGATAGTTTTTAAGCAGGTTAGTTCTGGTACGATACCCTAATAAAAATACAGCTGTGAGAATCAGGGTAAACCCGACAATGTCTGATGCTTCAGTATCTTCGATCCATTTTTGAAGGAATGAAGCTATCGAACTGAAAAAGTTGGCCCAAAATATGATGACAATTTTAAGAAAGTGAAGGATATTTTCACTGACATCGGTCTTTTCCACTAGGAGATATATTCCCGCCAGTATAAGTACTACAACGGCGATCTCCAGACTGTTTCGCCTCCAGAATTCCGGTTGAGGAGACTTTATTTTACGAGTTCGACGGGATCTATGTTTATTTTCTTCCATAATTATTTATTCCCAAACAGGACATGCCGCCCGTCAGCTGACGGACCCTGTGGAAAAGCACAAATATTATCATTTAATGTATTAGTTGCTGTTTTCAGTGGGCCCACCAGGATTCGAACCTGGAACCTACGCATTATGAGTGCGGTGCTCTAACCGTTGAGCTATGGGCCCCAGTGAAATTTAATTCAATTCTTGCTAAATATCTGAAGAATTTTTGCCACGGTCTTGGATCTTTTTCATTCAGACTTTACGGCCAAAACCAGTTTTTAGTATTTTTTCGTCGTCTAGCAGACTTTCGGGCATGTGAATCCGGCGCTCTACTATTTAGTTAAGGACCCTGATAAATAATTTATTAAACTTTTTTGAATGTTTTTGGTCAGAATTTGCTAAAATTTCTTATTAATCAGGTGGATAAGTTAATCAAAAAAATAACCCTATTTGTTGATTAATTATCAGTATAATTGAGTAAAAAACTATTGCATAAATAAGAATTTCGTCTCATTTTTGTATGGGCTTATGAGAGAAACATTTTGCTTATCTCATAAGCTTAAATTTCATCAGAAATAAATATCACAAATAACTAATAATTAATCAGGAGAAATAGACTATGAAAAAATCTAGTGGTTTTTTCGCTGCTATGTTACTGCTCTGTTTACCGTTGGGTCTGTTGGCACAAGCTACGATCACCGGGTCTGTATCAGATGCAGCAACCGGTGAAGCGCTGGCAGGAGCAAATGTCGTGGTTGAAGGGACTACCCTCGGTGCTGCCGCAGATGCAAACGGTAGTTTCAGTATTGGCAATGTACCTGCGGGCACACAAACCATCACGGCGTCTGTCATTGGGTATGAATTAATCAGTCGTACCGTTACCGTCCCTAGCAGCGGATCGGTGACCGTCAACTTTGCATTGGAGTCATCTGCCATTGAGTTATCCGCACTTGAAGTTTTTGCCTGGAGGGCAACACGTGACACACCTGTGGCATTCACGAATATATCCAAGGCTGATATGGAAGTACGTCTCGGATCTCGGGATATTCCCTTGGTTCTAAATACTACTCCAAGTGTTTACGCAACCGCTCAGGGTGGTGGTGCAGGTGATGCACGTATGAATGTACGTGGATTCAACCAACGAAATGTGGCAATTATGATTAACGGTGTACCCGTCAATGACATGGAAAATGCCTGGGTTTACTGGTCCAACTGGGATGGTGTGGGTGATGCGACGTCATCCATTCAGCTTCAGCGTGGACTCAGTGCTGTTAACCTTGCGACTCCATCCATCGGTGGTACCATGAATATTATCACTGATCCCACCCGTATGAATAGCGGTTTCAGATTCAAGCAGGAATTGGGTAGTTGGGGATTTTTAAAATCCACTTTTTCCGCAAATTCGGGGCTCATCAATGATAAATATGCTTTTAGCGGTACAATTGTCAGGAAAACAGGTGATGGTTATTACAAGGGTACTTGGACAGATGCTTGGGCATATTACATTGGCGCCAGTTACAACATAAGTCAAACTGATAGGTTAGAGTTCTATGCCATAGGCGCCCCACAGCGGCATGGCCAGAACTTATATATGCAGAATATTGGAGCGATCAATAGTGATTTTGCCAAAGATCTGGATGACTATGATGAAGCAGCTCTGGATGTTTTTTCAGACACTGATGATAAGATGGAGTATAATGAAAACTATAATACAGTCAGTTCCAGCTACAATGGTAAACAGTATTGGTCAATGTACACTACTCGTAAAAGTGAAAGCCGGTTCGATAAGGGATTCCTCAATGAACGTGAGAATTACTTCCACAAACCACAGTTGAACCTGAACTGGTACCATACGTTTAGTGATCAAATGTTCCTTTCCTCTGTCTTTTACTGGTCTGGTGGTAAAGGTGGTGGCACCGGAACGTACGGTTCAATGAAATGGGATTACTCCGGTCCATCCAGGATTGTCGATTGGGATGCAACTATTGATCGAAACTCCGCAAACATTGATTCTACCTACTCGACTACTGAATATGCCTCAAGAGGTATATTGAGAAACAGTGTAAATCAACAGTGGACTATTGGCGCCATCTCAAAGCTGAATTTTGACCTTAATGAGAATGTAAGAGTCATTGCTGGTTTGGATTGGCGTACTGCTGAAATAGGTCACTGGAGAGAAGTCCGTGATCTGCTTGGTGGCGATTATTATAGCTATACAGGTAATGATTTTGATGATACTGCGGATAAAAAGATGAAGCGTTTGGGTGATAAGATTGCATACAATAATACGAATACGGTTGATTGGTTGGGCTTCTTTGGACAGGGTGAATATAACACTGGTTCCATCACCGCCTATGGTATGTTCGGGTATTCCACAATAAAATACTCATTTGTGGATTATTTTACCGATGCTGGAGGTGGAAAGGAATTAGAAGTTGAATCTGATAATATTGGCGCTACACAATTCAAAGGTGGTGTCACTTACAGATTGTCCGATGCTCTGAGCTTTTATGGTAATTTCGGTGTGGTTGAAAAAGTACCTATATTCGACTTTGTGATAGACGATGGATCCGGAGCCTTAAACGATGATCCTAAAAACGAAATATTTACATCGATCGAAGCCGGTGTGAATTACAATATGGGTATTTTGAACTTGACGGCTAACTATTACAATACAAAATGGGAAGATCGTTCCTTCACCCAAAACTTCACAAATGCAGATGGTGAAGAAGGGTTAATCAGTTTATCAAATGTTAACGCAAACCATTCCGGGATCGAAGCGGAGCTTGCGTTTCAGCCCATGAGTATACTCAAATTGGATGCTGCAATATCACTGGGTAACTGGGAATATACTGATGATGCAAAAGGGAAATACCGTCCGGTAGCAGGAGTTGACTCGACCATAGACTACAACTTGTATATCAAAGATCTGAAAGTTGGGGATGCGCCACAGACACAATTTGCTTTGACTGCATCTGTGTTTCCCATACCGGGTTTGATGGCTCAATTGGTCTTAAAGACATACTCTAATTATTATGCAAGTTTTGAGCCATTCAGCCGGACAGATGATAGTGACCGAGAACAGAGTTGGAACGTGCCTGATTATAGTCTGATCGATTTTCATGGCACCTATAATCTACCTATTGATTTAGGTGGTATTAAGTTGCAGGCATTCGTACATATATTCAATCTTTTGGATACTGAATATATTCAGGATGCTGTAGACAATAGCAGCTTCAACGCGTACAGAGATGACGACGGAAAATTTGTTAATTCCCACGAAGCTGATGCTGCTGAGGTATTCTTTGGAATGCCCATGACAGCCAATTTTGGTCTATCAGTCGTGTTTTAAATCGGCTAACAAAAAAACAAAGAAAGCCCTCGCCAATTGCGGTTGAGGGCTTTTTTGTTCTTATACAAGTGCCACACACTTCCCCCGGAGAGGCTTCTTCGGAGAATAGTGCGTGGCACTTTATATTCCATAACTGTAGCGTAAGATGTCATCTTACTCGTGTCCCTCTGCTAGAAAAACCAGCACCGCAGGCAAGGTAAGCACGTAGAAATTCCGGGGGAAAAGATGGGACAAGATGGATGTTGATGAAA
>JADFPG010000180.1 GCA_022562455.1 Fidelibacterota bacterium
AATGTATCAATCAGTGCTGAAATGAATCCCACATCATTTACTGTAGTATTTATACTTGGCCCGCCTATAAGTCCGCAATTCCAAGATTTAGCGATAGCTGCAGGATAAACAGTAATAAATCCAGATGTATCTGCAAACTCGTGTAACAACGTATAATTTTTGTACCATTGTATGGTTCCATAACCATGTAGACTTATTACAACCGGCATATTAGATTGAAAATTTTGAGGCAGATATACCTCATAGCTTCTGGTTCGTCCTTCGAATACAAAACTGCCTGTTTGCATTTGAGCATAGCTCATCGATATAGAAAGAAGAAAAATTAATATTATAAAGGTTCTTAGTATTTTTTTTTTCTAAACTAAACACCATCTCGTTCTCCTGTTGATATTAAGATATGAAATAAATCTTTTTTGCAAAGAAGATGCAGAAATTTGATTGAATGAAATGTCCCCGTTATAAGTCATATCTCTCATAGTTGGACTTCATACGAAAAAGTTGATTCAAAGTTAAGCAACATGTTTCATTTCTCCAAACTCAATAGGTGTTCTATAGCCTAAGGCTGAATGAAGCCTTTTACGATTGTAAAACACCTCTATGTATTCAAATATGTCTTGTTTCGCTTCTTGTCTTGTTTTGTATCTTTTCTGATAAATGAGTTCAGTCTTTAAGGTTTTAAAGAATGACTCTGCCATGGCATTGTCATAACAGTTTCCTTTCCCGCTCATACTTTGTCTGATTCGATTATTCGCAAGAAGTCTTCTAAAAGCATAACTGGCATATTGGCTCCCGCGGTCTGAGTGAAAGATATCAAATTTATCCCTTTTGCTATTAGCACGATAAATTAAGGTAATTAATTCTACAGTTTCCTTTTTAAGGCTTTCGCCTATGGTATATTTGTACTCTTTTGTAAACTCTTTTGTAAAATGAAATATCTCTATTAATAAATCATAACTTGCTTTGTAAACAGGCAAATCATCATATTTTGCCATAATTATACCGTTAACCTATTTTAAAAAATATTTTGATCCCGCTTTGCTGGATTAAATAGTCAAATAGCCAAATGGCTCCGCCATCCCGTACACGCAGTGTCGGGATAGTCAACAAAACTAATCCCTGACACAACGCACACTAAAGCCACTTAGCTTATGGTAGCCGTAGCGACCGACGGCTGAACCACTGTAATACAGCCTGTGGGTCCAGGCGCTGCTACTATTGCTCTCTGTCGTGGACCAAAACAAAGCGTTGTAACCTACACGGCCGAATGGTCCATAGTAATAACGGTGACCGCCCGGAAGAGCCGAAAAACCACTTTCATTTGTTGCTCCCGTATTAGGGCTTTGCCAATGCGTTGTACCCACTTCTTTAAGCTTACCACCTTCATCTGTACCACGATCACCAGTATCATCCGCTTCAGATTGGCTCATTCCCAAATACATTTCCAATTCCTTCCATTCCGCATCAGTTGGTATATGCCACCCTGCCGGTGCTATTTTACGGCTGTCAGCTACCGCGTACCAATTATATAACAAACCGTAAGTATCAATATTGCTGTCATTATTATCATAACTGCAATATGCGCCTGTAGAAAGATTAGACCATTCTGTATTACCTGTTACATTTGGAATTGCATCTCCGTTCCTATAATGAGTAACCTTCAAATTCTCGGACATCCATTCTTGGTTGCCAATTTGTATTGTATTATATACATTACCGTCAATATCTGTTATTGTTCCGGTATCGCCGTCACTATTAGAAACATTAACTTGTCTAGTTGTTGAATTAATGAGACCACCTGTATCCTTAACCTCAAGTTTAACTGTATATGTTCCTGCAGTGCTGTATTGATGGGTGGTAGTTTTATCGGTGCTCCAATTTGTATCATAACTACCATTATTAGTCCAATCCCATCTAACCTGTAATGCTGAAGTTGCATCCTCATTATCACTACTGCCACTTGCATCAAAATTGAATGTCGTTGAGGTCGTACCCGATGTTGGATCAATTGTAAAGGATGCGGTTGGGGCTGTATTAGATAACATAACTGTCTTGGTGGTTGTATCAGTCAACCCTCCGCTATCTTTGACTTCTAATTTAACGGTATAAGTTCCAACCGCACTATATTGATGAGTTGCCGTCTTAGTTGTACTGTAATCTGTATCCCATATCCCATTATCTTCCCAATCCCATCTGACCTGCAAGTCTGAGGTTATATCTTCATTGTCACTGCTGCTACTTGCATCAAATGTGAATGTAGTTGAGGTTGTACCCGATGTCGGATCTATCGTGAATGCGGCTGTTGGTTCAGTATTTACTGAAGATGTTGGATTTTTTTTACAAGATATATTTATAATTATAGTTGTTAGAGCAAGAATTATGAACAATTTGTTAAACATAAGCATCGCCTCCTACTAAATAGAAATAGTTATACAATCAATTGTTAGTACACAATCTATTCAAACTTAACGATTACTGTCGATAAAACAATAAATATTACTGAACTATTGCTGAACGATAAAAACCCTCAAGGTTTGAACCTGTCCATCGTCAATCTACTCCCGCAAAATGCGGGATACGATGAATAAATCTTTCTCATCTTAATAAAATCATCTTCCGTGTTTGGACATATTCACCGGCTCTAATCTGGTATAGATACACACCTGCACTCACCGGTTCTCCAACATCATTCTTTCCATCCCACACAACAGACTTGAACCCAGGTTCCTGTATACCCTGTACCAAAGTCGTGATCTGCCTCCCAAGGATGTCATAAATCGTTAACGTAACATGCGCTTGTTCAGGGAGATCGTACCTCAGAGTTGTGGTAGGGTTGAAGGGGTTGGGGTAGTTCTGATTGAGAGTATAAACCTCAGGTAGGACACCTTCTTCCCATGCTATCCCCAATGGATAAACATGAACGGTGAAACTATCACTCCAGAAATAGTGTCCTTCGCTTGCAATGGACAGATGAAGAACAACATCGTTATCTGGGAGACAAGTATCGTTGATATAAAGGGAATAGTTTACTTGGTTTGTGGCTGATTCCCCCGCTTCAATGTCTCCGAAGGACCTTATTGATATTCCCGAGGACCCCGATATGACTACACAGGTGTCATCCACAGATACACTACCGGTAATCCCATTTGCTGTAGTTGTTGACCCATTGTTGGTGAGGGTAAGCTTGAAATATATTCTGTCCCCAGGATTTGCAATGGTATCCGATCCTATTATCGTGAAATAATTAAAAACCACCGGTCCGATTGTTGTAAAATGTCCTTCATTATAAGTTGTAATCGATTCATCCAAATCAGTCGTTCGAAGGCTAATATCAAAATAGTCTTCATCGAATTCATCAAACCATTTTATTCCACCAAAGATGTTATCAGAAGCAAGACTATCATTATGTAAACCGTCATCGAACAACTGCAATGAATCTATAAAAGGAGAATTTCTACCTTGAATTAATGCGTGGACTGTTACCTGATGATTCTCCGGATTGATTATTTGAGCGCTGAGTTTAAGTGTGTCGCCCTGCTGCGGTGGTATATATTTTGGATAAACTTCAAGTGATTTCCCATAAGCCAAATTAACTAAAGGATTTTGATAATTTTGAAAGAAATTCCAGATTTCCACATTGGCATTAATGTCTCGGTTTAAATTTCCACCACCCCAATTGAATGCAGCGTCCGGCCAGTGATGTCCCCCGCCTTGAATTTTGTAGAAAATAAAGCTACTGTTCTCGGAACAGTTATTATAACTAATTTTTTCGACAGTGCATCCATCAGTTGGATCTAAGTCTGGTAGTGAGACTGTATCTGCCGGTAATGCGCAGTCATTTTTTTCAAGCCAAAAATCTATGGTTTCCGGAACAGTCCACAAATTTTTACTATCTCCATTCCAGGTCTCGTAAGTATCTGCTGTGCCATGAATATGGAGTATGGGAATTGGGCGGATAGGGTCGCCAAGATTGCCCGAAACATCGTTAATCAGACCGGTCACGGAAGCCACAGCAGCGAAACGGTATCCCAGTTCGATAGCAAGTCTGTAAGTCATCTCCCCGCCAAGAGAATATCCGCAACAATAAACACGACTTAAATCAATATCATAATGAACTTTTAATGTATCAATTAGTGCTGAAATGAATCCTACATCATTTACTGTAGTATTTATATTCCCATAGCAATAAGTCCGGAATTCCATGATTGGGTGATTGCTGCAGGATAAACAGTAATAAATCCAGATGTATCTGCAAACTCGTGTAACAACGTATAATTTTTGTACCATTGTATGGTTGAGCCATAACCATGTAGACTTATTACAACTGGCATATTAGATTGAAAATTTTGAGGCAGATATACCTCATAGTTTCTGGTTCGTCCTTCAAATTCAAAACTGCCTGTTTGCATTTGAGCATAGCTCATCGATATAGAAAGAAGAAAAATTAATATTATAAAGGTTCTTAGTATTTTTTTTTCTAAACTAAACACCATCTCGTTCTCCTGTTGATATTAAGATATGAAATAAATCTTTTTTGCAAAGAAGATGCAGAAATTTGATTGAATGA
>JADFPG010000057.1 GCA_022562455.1 Fidelibacterota bacterium
GTGGAGTGAGAATCTTGTAAGACTTTACACTTGTTTAACCTATTCGGGATCTATTGCAGGTAGCTATATTGCCAAGAAATATGTGACTGACAAATCCTATACCGAAGACGATGCTATCTTTATCAATATTTCGGCGAGTGTTGGATTTTTTAATTCGATAATACTGCTTAATCTTTTTGATATTGATAGAAGAAAACCGGTAACACTTTTCTTGATGGCCGGGGTGAATGGCTTTACTTTTCTTGCTGACAAATTAAATCAAAGTACAGATTTAACAAGAGGACAGGGTAGTATTATTGGTTTGGGAACATATGCTTGTTATCTCACTTGGCTTGGAATTGCTTCCATAATTGATATTGATTATGGTACTAAGTTTGCTCGTGTTATGGATCTTGCAAGTATAACATCGGGCTGGTATCTAACGTACAGGTGGGTGACAGGATCCAGTAGACTGGGTTACGATAGAGGCAAAACGAACTTGAATGGCTTAACAATTACTCCGGCAGTTTTTGCTAATGGTGATTCCTTTTATCCAGGTCTAAGATTGCAAGTATTTTTCTAAAATATCGTTGTTATGTTCCATTCCGATTAGACCCGTGACTAATAGTGGTGTTTCGATTAGTTATTTAAATATATCCTTGGACAAGTATCAAAAGGTATTTAAGGTATTCAAGATAAATTCATCAAAAAGATCCTAATTCGGGTTCATTATTAATATTTTTTAGCCTGTTTCAGGTACACTTCTCCCATAAAAGTTCATCAAAGTTTTGCAGGAAAATATCTCACTTATTCCGGATTACCGGGATGCTATTAGCATCGATGATTCTAACTTGGTGTTTATCCTTGGCAGGATCGATCCCTATGATTATTTTCACTTGTGTAATTTGACGCTTTTCAATTAGTGAATGTTTATGTTTATTCATCATAGTTCCCCATTGTTGGTTCAAGGTTTAAACCTGATACCCCATCAGGTTTTTCATCATAAATTACTCTTCCCAGAAAAGGGGAACATAGATATCGTTAGGCATACAATAGAAAGCTTATGGAAAATATTAGTTATCTTGTTTTAGCTCGCATACTACATGTTATTGGAGTAGTGATTTGGATTGGTGGCGTTGCTTTTGTTACTACTGTTCTGATTCCATCTCTCAAAAAAATAGCAGACACCCATGACAGGCTGGAATTATTTGAGCAACTTGAAGGAAAGTTTGCATTTCAGGCGAAAATCGCAACCCTGATTACCGGTGTTTCCGGGTACTATATGCTGGATTTTTTGAATGCATGGGATCGTTATCTGCATCTGCAATTTTGGTGGATGCATCTGATGACATTCATATGGGTAATCTTTACTGTTGTACTGTTTGTGCTTGAACCCTTGTTTCTACATCGTTGGTTCCGAGAGCAAGCCACAAAAGATAGTGAAAACGCTTTTGCATGGCTTCATAGAATTCATATAGTATTGTTAACTTTAAGTATGTTAGCTGTATTAGGTGCCGTGGCGGGGTCGCATGGATTTAACTTTTAAAGCTCATGGCTAACCATGCATTGCACCAGACCCCTTGCGCGCGGGGGGTGATTTTTAACGTTGGGCTGCGCAGCAAGAACCTTGGTTCATCGCAGTACGAGCTTTGTAGAGGTAACACACCGGATTTCCGTATACGATTATCTCAAGGTTGCCATTTCTCAGAGGTTCGTGTTCAGGAGGTGTTCCGATGCAGATAAATCATGACCGCATTCGTCGTGCGCAAGAACTCATGGCTCAGCACGGTATGATTGGCATCATGATTATGAACTATGATGATTACAGGTACTTCTTTGGCGACATCCGCTCACAGCCGCGCGCCATCATTCCCGCTGTCGGTCCACCCATCTTCATTGGCTTCTCCGCGGAAGAGCCAGAGCTACGTCAGGAACTCGGCAATGAACCTGTCAAGGTGTTCAGCCACGTTGGAGAACAAATCTCGAATGTAAGAGAAACGTTCCGCTCCTTATTCGGCGGTCCACCGCCCGGACTCAAATCTCCGCCAAGTGGCAAACCGCGTGTAGGAATGCAAATGTGGTTCCACACTCCGGCGTTCTTAGTTGACCTCTTTCGAAAGGTGAATCCACAGGTTGAGCTCATATCCTCTGACCCGGTGATGGACGAGCTTCGAATGGTTAAGGACCCTGGGGAGATCGAACTCATGCGAAAGGCGCAGTCCATTGCCGCTTTGGGAATGGACCGAGCCAAGCACCTGCTGCGACCCGGAGTGACTGGCCACGAGATCGCGACAGAGGTGCTCTACACGATGATGAAGGCGGGCGCAGAGGGCACGAGCACGCCGATTCACATTAACGCGGGAATTCGCAGTTGCTGGATTCATGGCAAGGTCGACAAGACGCCAATAAAGGCGGGAGACCTCGTCGTTATCGACTTGACGCCCCAGTTCGAAGGCTACTGCGCTAATCTTGCACGTACTTTCGTCCTTGGGCATTCAGATGAAGTCCGGACTCGGTTGCTGGATACCTACCATGAAATGCGCGAGGCAACACGTCGAATGTTAAGACCGGAAACTACTGTCGCAGAGCTCGATGCTATTGGTGAGGAGATATGCGTCCGTCGACGCTTGGGAGAGTTCCATTTGAAAGGGATCTCGCACGGTATCGGCTTACGTTTCGAAGAGACGCCAGCGCCGACGATCATCCCGGCGCACCGTAGGACGAGGTTACGAGAGCACATGACCGTAACAGTGGGGCACACAATACTTGCGATCCCAGGGATTGGTGGTGTGCGGTTCGAGGATGTCTACCTCGTGACACAAGATGGAGGGGAGGTTCTCTACGACTATCCCATGGACTCACAGGTTGACTGACGGATCAGCAGACGTAATGAAACCCTCGCGTATCTCGAACGCCAGAGTGTGCGCTGCCGAACCAGCGGCTGAGGCTGACCTCGCCTTCGCTTGGCAGTTTAGCCGCAATCCGTTATGTTGCTAAATAAATCATGCAATTAATAAGATGCACAAAAAAACTCCAAAAAGAAATGGGGCTAAAGAAAAGTGATATATCAGAGAATGAACCAAGAGAATCATATCTTGGCTCATGGCATGCAAATTTGATTTACATTGATGGAAAGAAATGTATTTTATTTGTAAATGACAAAACACTTTTTAACTTTATTGTCCCCCACATTTCGAGGGAACAGATAAGAGAACTATCAAGTATATTTAAAGTTAATCTGAAGTGTGTTCTTGATACTGAAGATATTCCGGAAAGAACGAAAACAAAAATAATGTCAGAGTACGAATCAATTCAATATGCAAATACCAATAGTAAAAGCGTATTAGGCTCCATGAATGATTTAGCATTTCATTACAAGTATCACATTCAATCAGAAGGTGGAGTGCATAGCTATGCTGTACCAAGTATCATAAAGAAATTGAATCACATGCCTATGGGAGCGTTAGAATATGTGTTTTCTATTGAAGCATTGAAGGCGATTTATGAAAACGCAACATAACCAGGCGCTCCACTCAAAATCGGCAAGTGAGCTTGGTCATTATACGCTAAAGGACAGTTGAGGAATGACAGACAGCTGTACAAATATCACATGTGAAATCGAAAAGCTCCAGGCAAGGCAATCCAAGACGCTGAAGATAGTGCTCGTCATCAACTTTGGAATGTTTCTGGTTGAGTTCCTGGCGGGTCTTATCGCCGGATCGACGGCGCTGCTTGCGGATTCTTTGGACATGCTCGGTGATGCTTTAGTATACGGGTTTAGCTTGTATGTCGTCTCTCGCAACGATACCTGGAAAGCGGTTTCAGCTCTGATCAAAAGCGGGATTATAGCTCTGTTTGGACTGTTTGTGCTCGGCCAGGTTGCCCACAAGTTTCTCAACCCGGTGACTCCTCATTTCGAGACAATTGGTCTGATAGGACTGCTTGCTCTAGCAGCAAATGTGGTTTGTCTTTCCCTGCTGATACACCACCGCGCAGAAGATGTAAATATGCGTTCCGTCTGGTTGTGCTCACGTAACGACATTATTGCCAATATTTCGGTTTTGTTTGCAGCGTTGGGTGTGTGGATCACCAACTCACAGTGGCCAGATCTTCTCGTGGGACTGGGTATTGCAGTGCTGTTTTTGTTCTCAGCGTTCCACGTCTACCAAGACGCCACTGCAACCTACGCAGCGCAAAACAAAGCGCGCTCCGCTGAGCTTTGACGATTGGTGTAGTGCAAATAATTAATACTTACTGAATGATGTTTAATTAGAAGTTGAGTAATGAGACTAGGATTCTCGGAAAAAATGATTATGAATATTTGGTGGGTAATGATCGCCATGTCCAACCTAAAATGATGGCAAGAAAGATTGAATGTGGTGAAGTTATCATGATTAGAGGTGACCTGTAAGTAGAGTGGTTGAGGTACAGTTACTTCTGGGATGCTATTCCTTTTATAAACATGTTGTACATCGAAGAAAGTCATAGAAGAAATGGATTAGGAAAAAGGCTGGTTGAGTTTTGGGAAAGTGAGATGAAAAGAAAAAGTTTTTCCAGAGTTATGACATCTTCCCTTTCAAATGAACAAGCTCAGCACTTCTATCGCAAAGTTGGATATAAATAGTGCGATGCTTTACTACTACCCGACGAATCATTGGAAATAATGTTCATTAAAATGCTTTAATATCACTTTAGAAAATTTAAGTGGAGTCAAAGGTATTTGTATTGAGATTAGAAAGTGAAAGATTTAAGCATACTACACCTAAGCAACAGTCCACCAGACGCCGAAAGCCCCGAAAAATCGGGGTAAACTGTTCAGCGTCCGCCTGCCACCCGCCAACGGGTCGGGCGGGCAGGTGATTACAGTAGTTTGCTCCGAAGGAGCTCATTCTGAGGAGTTAAACGAAGGTGAGTAGCCTATACAGATATTCAGATGACAGAATTCCGCTCAGGTGACTTTCTCTGGTAAGTTTCTTGCTATTTTTTGTAATACAATATAGTTGTAAATTATGTTTTGTAAAAATGACTACAAATAATGCCAACAATTTTTCGTAAAAAGGGATATCGGTTTTTCTTCTATTCCAATGAAGGTGATCCTATTGAATCGTGTCACATACACATTAGAAAGGGAAGTTCAGTTGCAAAGTTTTGGGTGATTCCATTTGTATCCCTTGAGAATTCGTATGGCTTTTCTCCGGTTGAATTAAGGCAATTGGCAGAAATTGTTGGCAAAAATCAAGACTTTATCGAAAGGAAGTGGAATGAATACTTTGGTGTTGACTAACGCATTAGCAGAAAAAATAGATTTTGATAGGGACAATATGTGGGTTGCACTCACAGATGGAAGGAAACTAGGTGTTCCATTAGCTTATTTTCCAAGATTATTGAACGCCACAAAATCTCAAAGGGAATCTTACATAATTAGCGGCGGTGGAACCGGATTGCACTGGGATGAAATCGACGAAGATATTAGTGTAGAGAATCTAATACTTGGTGTCGGAAATAGAACTAACCCATCTACAAGAATAACGCAAGAAAACCAAACCCCCAATCAACCTGTCGTGAAACCCACAACGGCGGGCAGGCAACGGTAGCGTGATTTCGATGTTTGGTGGTTTAACAAAAGAAAATTTGAAAAAGGAAAGTCCTCCGATAATAGGGGTTACCTTAGGAAAGAAAAAAGACTGATCCAATAGTCTGTCTGAGTTCGGACCCGTTGAGAGCTTTGCAAGCAAAGTTTCTATGGCTGCTGAGTTTTCTTTAATCTTTTAGCCAATTTTAATATCTATTTGTGTACAAATGAAATCATCGGAGTTTTGTATATTGATTCCTAAATTTTGTGAAAGGACATGACTCTGTTTTTGATTTGAATCCGATGAAACCAGAGTTTAGTCATTATGGCAAAGAAAATATTAATTACAGGTGCGTTTGGTCAATTAGGGGAAGCTGTCGTCTGGGAGCTTCAGCCCCATTTTGAATTGATGGCAACCGGGGATCACCTTCCGGAAAAATATTTACATCTATGTGAAGTAGATTCTATCGATGTAACAGACAGAAAGCAATGTAACCAAATCATTAACTCATTTCAGCCAAATGTTATCCTTCATCTTGCATCCTATACTAACGTAGACGGTAGTGAGACTAATAAGGAACTTGCTTGGAATGTAAATGTAAAGGGGACAGAAAACCTGATTATTTCGGCAAAAGGTCGGAATCTTAAGTTCATATATATTTCATCGGACTATATCTTTGATGGAGAAAATGGTCCTTATGCTGAAGATTCACATCCTTCACCTGTAAACTATTATGGCAGATCCAAATTAGGGGGTGAAAATGTTGTAAGGGGAGGTACTGTCCCCTGGATCATATTCCGCACAAATGTTCTCTACGGCGTGGCGTCACACACAAAAGCAAGTTTTGTTAATTGGGTGGTTGAATCGTTGAAAGCAAGGAAATCCATTAGAGTTGTCTCAGACCAATGGGGAAACCCAACCTGGACAGGCGGATTGGCAGAGGCAATTAAAATGGCGGTAATTCTGGATATTCAAGGTATTTTTAACTACGGAGGAGCGGAATTCTTGACACGTTATGAATTTGCTCAAAAGATTGCGAAAGTCTATGACCTTGACGCAAATTTGATTACTGCAATCTCTACCGATAAATTGAATCAACCTGCTAAAAGACCTCTGAAATCCGGTTTGAAAACGGAAAAAATTGAGGAAACATTAGGATTACGTCTTTATGGAGTTGAGTATTGTCTCAGGAAGGTAAAAGAAGGAGTAGTTGCGTGAAAACATTGATTGTGACTCCGACTTATAATGAACGGGAAAATATTGGAGAACTTATCCGGAAACTTTTTGAAATCAATCCGGATTACCATTTGCTTGTTGTAGACGATAATTCCCCGGATGGTACCGGTTTACTTGTTACAACTCTTATGGATTCGCATCCCAATTTGCATATTATTTCAAGGGAAGGAAAACTTGGATTGGGTACTGCCTACATCGCAGGATTTCAATTTGCATTAGAACGGGATTTCGATATAATAATCCAAATGGATGCAGATATGTCCCACGACCCCAATGATGTTCCAAGATTAATAAACGCATTGAACGAATCTGATCTTGTACTTGGTAGTCGTTATTGTGACGGTGTGAGTGTGGTTAATTGGCCAATTCGACGATTGATTCTTAGCTACAGTGCGAACCGTTATACAAGAATTGTCACAGGATTGCCAGTGAAGGATGCAACAGGAGGCTTCAAATGCTGGCGCAGAAAAGTCCTTGAATCCTTGGATTTAGAGAATGTCCATTCGCAAGGATATTCCTTTCAGATTGAGATGACCTTCCGGGCATGGCTTAAAGGATTCAAAATAAAAGAAATACCCATTATTTTCATTGACCGTACAATCGGTGAATCCAAAATGAGTAAGTCTATTATGTATGAAGCGGTTTTTATGGTCTGGCGACTAAAATTATGGAAAATATTTGGGTGGAACAAATAGACTGCATTAGCTTTGTTCTGATAATTGGTTGATTTATGCCAGATTTATATATTGAACCTTTTTCAGGAACTCACCCCCCAGCCCCCTCTCTTACCAAAAGAGAGGGGGAGTTTTCCCCTTCTCTTAATAAGAGAAGGGGTCAGGGGATGAGTTACGTAATAGGCTTTGAATACTTGTATTATTTCAGCCCTGTAATAGAACATAGGCACCGCCTTTTATAAAACTATGTCTCCTATTATCTCAATCATTATCGTCAACTATAATGTCAAAGACTTTCTTTCAAATTGTCTACTCTCAATAAGGCAGTCTGAAGTTGATGCCGAAGTTGAGGTAATTGTTGTTGATAATCATTCTTACGACGGGTCGGTAGAGATGATAAATACGCAATTTCCTGAAGTACAAGTCTTACCTCAAGAGAAAAACCATGGATTTGCCAAGGGTGTAAATATCGGTATTGCCGCTGCTTCAGGCGACTTTATCCTTATCTTAAATCCTGATACAATATTAGAGGAAAGCACCCTGAGTATTTTATTAAAATACCTTGAAGACCATCCTAATGTAGGTATATGCGGACCAAAAATCATGAATGCGGATGGATCTATCCAAGCCTCTTGCAAACGCAGTTTTCCTACACCCGGTGTTGCACTACCTAAAATTCTTGGTTTAGATCGATTGTTTCCACACGCTCGGTGGGCAGGACGATATAATTTAACCTACCTGGATCCTGACCAAATCCACAAAGTCGATGCGTTAAGTGGTTCGTTTATGTTTGTTCGTAAACAAGTGATTGAAACAATCGGGAATTTTGACGAAAAGTTTTTTATGTTTGGAGAAGATCTTGATTACTGTTTTCGGACCAATGAAGCCGGATTTGAAATCCATTATGTTCCTTTAACTCAAATCATCCATTACAAGGGTGAAAGTGTCAAAATTGCCCCATTTGACAGTATCCGTTATTTCTACGATGCCATGTCGCTTTTTGTGGAAAAACATTTCTCTCCGACGACCTCATTTGTAACACGATTAGGTCTGAAATTTGGAATTATCGCCAGAAAGTTCATTGCATTTATTTCATCAGCAATGACACAATTAATACCTGCCTTGTTAGATATATTGGTGGTCTTTAGTGGTTTTGCAATAGCTGTTCCAATACGCTTTGGTACATTTGAGCATCTTTTCGAATCATACATTCCTGTGCTGATTATCTATTCAATATTTTGGATTTTAGTTGGGTCCATATTCCAACTTTATTCCCGGTTCGTTTTATCCTATAACCGGGCCATGTTGTCTTCATTTCTGGGATTTCTGATCATTGTGGCATTTACTTACTTTTTCAAGCAGTTTGCCTATTCGAGAGCTGTCATCCTGATAGCCGCCACTGTTATTATGTTTGGTATCCCAGGTTGGAGACTTGTGGCGCATATACTCATATCCAGAGGAATAATCCGAAAAGTAAAAGTTGGGCAATCACCAATATTTTCACGAAGAGCTGTGATTGTTGGTGCAGGTTTTGAAGGTAAAAGAATAGCCCAAAGAATTAGGAAAAGATTAGATACCGGGATCGAAGTTGTCGGATTTATTGATGATTCTTATAAATTATTTGTCAACCAAAACGGACAAAACATTGAGCATAGGATATCTTCCCAATTCCTCGGGACTACAGAGGATATCAGAGGAATTATAAATGCCCATTCCATCAGGGAAATAATATTTACTTCGGATATATTATCAAATGAAGATATTTTAAGGATTATGAATAACACACGTGATCTCCGATTGACGTATCGAATTGTTCCCCAGGATCGCGATATCCTGTTGGGTAAAGCTTCTGTGGAAGACTTAAGTGATATTCCTTTTGTCAATATTGAGTATTCGTTATATAACAGAGTACACCAGATTTCGAAACGTACATTCGATATATTAATGTCATTTATTCTATTATTACTTTTTAGTCCCATATTCTTCATATTACTGTTAAGGTTTTCAATGTGGGAAAATGTTAAGTTCTGGGGTGTAAATGGATCAAAATTTCAGGGGTGGATTGCGCCATCAAAGAGTCGGTTTCTACGTGAATTACCCCTTTTGATAAAAATTTTTACAGGGCAAATGAGCTTTGTAGGGAATTTACTCATTCCGACGTCAGGCGATAACCTTAATCTGTTATGTAAACCGGGACTTACCGGACTTGACAGAATAAAAAACGCCTCTTTTGACTCGGACGAGAGAGTCGCTCTCGAACAATATTATATTCAGCACCAATCGATGATGTTCGATGTCGAAATCATAATACGGACAATGTTTGCGTTTTAGCCTGGAATATTTGCCACGAAGACTCAAAGACACGAAGAGTATTGATAATTATTATGTTATTAATAATGTAACCAAATTCCATTTTTGAAAAAAACTCATACATTTTTTATGCAACTATTCAATAATTATATCTTTGTGCCTTAGTGACTTTGTGGCTGATGAATTAATAAGGTTAGAAAATTATGGCTGAATTCCACTTAAATTTTGAAAAACCGATCATTGAACTTGAGAGGAAAATCGATGATCTCAAGTCGATAAACGCTGCAGGTAATACAGATCTGTCACAAGAGATCAGAAAACTTGAAGATAAACATAAAAAACTGATCGAAAAAACTTACAGTAATTTATCACGATGGCAGCGTGTACAGTTGGCGAGGCATCCAAGAAGGCCTTATTCCCTTGATTATATTACAAGAATATCACCTGATTTTTTTGAATTGCACGGTGATCGTAATTTTGCGGATGATAAATCGATTGTCACCGGTATTGGGTCAATTGACGGGATGCAGGTAGTCTGGATTGGTCAGCAGAAGGGAAAGAATACCAAAGATAATCTATACCGTAATTTTGGCATGTCTAAACCGGAAGGGTACCGGAAAGCGCTTAGAGTTATGGAATTGTCGGAAAAGTACAATCGACCCATCATATGCCTGATAGATACCCCAGGCGCTTATCCGGGTATTGGCGCTGAAGAACGAGGACAAGCAGAAGCTATAGCTAGAAATTTATTAAGGATGTCGTCCATCAAAGTGCCGATTTTGATCATTATTATTGGAGAAGGCGCCAGTGGTGGGGCGTTGGGTATCGGCGTGGGAGATAAATTGATCATGCTGGAAAATACATGGTTCTCTGTTATTAGTCCTGAAGGATGTGCTTCCATACTCTGGCGGGATGCAAGCAAGGCTGAATTGGCAGCAGACGCTATGAAAGTTACTGCTCAGGATCTCTATGAAATGGGGATTTGCGATAGGATTATTAAGGAACCTTTAGGGGGCGCCCATCGGGATAATGATAAAATGGTTGAGATTTTAAAAAAAGTCATTATCGAAGAATTGAACCGACTTCTAACCCTTAATACCAGTGAGTTACTAGATCATCGATTGAAAAAGTACGAAAAGATTGGCGTCTGGGAAGAATAAAATGATTTCTAATAGGTTTGATCTCCGTGTCATCTATGCGGATACGGATATGATGGGGAGAGTGTATTATGGAAAATACCTCGAATATTTCGAAGCTGCAAGATCACACATGTTAAGGGCAATAAATCTCCCTTACTCTGAGTTGGAAAAGATGGGTGTTTTCCTTCCCGTAATAGAAGCTCATTGCGAATATAAAGGCGCTGCAACTTTTGAAGATAATCTCATCATACATACATCTATAAATCAATTCCCGAAGGCGAAGATTCGAATTGATTACAAAGTTTTTAAAGATGGAAATGAGGCAGTGATCGCAAAAGGTTATACGGTTCATTCCTTCATAAAAAAAACAGGACAACCTATTAGACCTCCGAAAATATTCTTAGACGCTTTAAAAAATCACTGGGTAGAAGAATAAGAACATAGCTGTGTCCCGATGCATCGGGAATTAAAAAGGCTAAGGTTGAGGCTGAGAAATTGGTGAGCGGTGGAGTGGTAACTGGTGAGTACTGAGTTATGATAACCAATTAACCAATAACTAATTTTATCGACGATAAACATTTCCACAATCCTCCAGGATACAATTGAACTGAATGTTATACTATCTAATCAAATTTCTCGCTGTCCTCTCCTTAGAAAGATTTTTTGATAAAATAATCGTAGAACATAAAGAAAGAATCCATCCTGATTGCCCGACCATTTATGTTGCAAACCACCCTAATACGATGATGGATGCTATGGTGGCAGGATACGCTGTAGGTAAGAGAATACACTTTACCGCAAAAAGCACAATATTTGCTAATCCAATTGCAAGCTGGTTTCTTAAAAAAGTAGGGTTAGTTCCCATATATCGCAGAGAAGATAGTCCGGACCAGATGGGAAAAAATGAAGATATTTTTATCCGGTTGTACGAACACCTTGAAACAGGGGGTTCATTTTTAATTTTTCCTGAAGGGATAAGTATTTCAGACAGATTATTACACGAAATTAAAACGGGAGCTGCTCGTATTGCCTTTGGCGCTGAGGTAAGGAATAAATTTTCATTAAATGTACAAATTGTTCCCGTTGGTTTAAATTATTCGGATTATCAAAAATTCAGAAGTGATGTCTACTGTCGTTTCGGATATCCCATTTTCATTAACGAATACAGAGATAATTATGAAAAGGATCCTGTCCAAGCGGTTAAGGAAGTCACAGAAAAAATAAAGCATCAGCTAGAAAAAGTTACCACAACATTACCGGAAAGTGAACTCTCTGACCTTGTCGATTTTGTCAATACTATCTACAAAAAAGACCTTATGGTTGAAATGGGTTTGGAGACAAAATCGGTGGAAGATGAATTTTTTGTGACGAAGGGAATCATTGATGCAGTGGAGTGGTATAAACAGCATCATCCGGAAAGTACAAAAATCATGTCGAAGGAAATGGGGAACTATCTCAGAACACTTCAGCGTCTCCAATTAAGAGATGATTTTCTCTCACCAGCAAGAAAGGGGATTAAATTCAGACGACGACTGAAATCGTGGTTTTTCCTGGTATTTGGTTTTCCGGTTTTTCTCTGGGGAGCCATAAACAATTTTCCGGGTTACAAAATACCGAGAGTTCTTACGGACCGAATAACACATCAGGATACGTTTATTTCATCGGTAAAACTGATGGTTGGTATCGCTGCATTTGTATTATTTTACACAATTCAAATATGGTTAAGTTGGTTCCTGTTTCATGATAAATCAATATCGATAATCTATGGATTGACACTTGTCCCCTCCGGGAATTTTGCATTAGAATATTATAGAAGAGCCCAAAACTATAGACAGCATTTAATTTTCTTATCATTATTTTATCGAAAGCGTAGTCTCATTTACGGATTAATTCAGAAGAGGATGGCTTTGATTGAATCACTAAATGAGGCAAAGGAAGAATTTCTAAGTATGGTCGATGAGCAAAAAATAACATCTGAGGAGAATTGATGAGACAGATTGGGTCAAATATTGTATCGTGGTCAGAGAGAAAAACCACAGCTAACAGGGAATATATGTTGACCCTGCTCGAGAAATATGGGGAGGAGGAAGCCAATTTAAAATTGGGAGGTGGAAATAAGAGGATCGAGATTCAGCATAAAAAGGGGAGAATGACTGCTCGAGAGCGTATTGATGTGCTGTTAGATAAAGGTTCGGATTTCCTTGAACTTGGATTATATGCAGCTTGGGGGATGTATGAGGAGTACGGCTCTCCACCTGGTGCGGGTGTTGTTGTCGGTATCGGAAAAGTAAGCGGCAATGACTGTGTTATCATAGCCAACGATGCCACAGTAAAGGCTGGCGCCTATTTTGAAGTTACCCTAAAAAAACATCTTCGGGGTCAGAGGATAGCTTTGGAAAACAATATTCCCGTTATCTACCTTGTAGATTCAGCCGGCGTCTTTCTCCCGCTACAGGATCAGGTATTTCCCGATGAGGCTCATTTTGGGAGGATTTTTTTCAACAACGCCCGACTTTCAGCCTTGGGAATCCCTCAGATAGCCGCCGTTATGGGTCCGTGTGTAGCCGGGGGGGCATACCTCCCTGTTATGTGCGATAAATTTATTATGACGGAAGGTTCAAATTTATTTTTAGCGGGACCTGCTCTCGTAAAAGCAGCCATCGGTCAGGATATCGATAAAGAAATTTTAGGGGGTGCAACTACTCACAATGCGATTAGCGGCACAGCGGATTACCATACAAAAAACGACCGTGAGGCGATTGAGCTTGTTCGTCAATTGATCGGGAATTTGGGGTTCCGGGGTAGAGGTCAATTTAACCGGAAAGCTTCCAATGATCCACTATATCCCGTCGATGACCTGAATGCAATTGTTCCGGAAAATGGCGGTACTTATAACATGGAGGAAGTGCTTGCCCGAATTATTGATGGAAGCGAGTTTGAGCCGTACAAAGTGGAATACGGGAAAACAGTCATTTGCGGAAATGCAAGAATTGGAGGGTACAGTGTGGGCATCGTTGCCAACCAGAAAGACATGATGAAATCTGAACTGGGCGAGATGCAGATGGGGGGTGTGATTTATAGTGATTCTGCCGATAAAGCAGCCAGATTTATTATGAATTGTAATCAAGACAGGATTCCCCTCATATTTTTACACGATGTGAATGGATTTATGATAGGAAAGAAGGCTGAGTGGGGAGGCATCGCAAAAGATGGAGCAAAAATGGTGCAGGCAGTTTCCAACTCCGTGGTTCCGAAAATCACCATTATTATCGGGGGGAGTTTTGGCGCTGGTAATTACGCCATGAGTGGCAGGGCGTATGAGCCGAGATTTATGTACATGTGGCCCACTGCGAATTTAGCAGTGATGGGAGGGAGCCAAGCTGCAAATACATTAGTAGAAATTCGCTTGGCAAAAATGAAAGAGAAAATTTCTGATGAACAGCGACGACAAATGGTGGAAAAAATCAAAGCGATATATGACAAGCAAAGCGATCCTCGATATGCAGCAGCAAGACTGTGGACAGATGCTATTATCAAGCCGGAAAAAACCCGGGATGTTATCATTCGATCACTTGAAATTTGTGAAAACCAACCGAAAATGCCTGCTCCTGTTTTTGGGGTTCTACAGGTGTGAAGTTGGCTTGTATATTGGTTATTGATGAGTGCCCTACCAGCTCAATAGCGAGGAACGAGCGTACTGGGGTAGGTAGGAACGATCGTACAAAGGTGGTTGCAAAATGTGACCACCTGAAATTAGCAAGGGTGTGGTATGAGTAAACAAATTATTCCTGTAGATCGGATAGAGCGAACTATTTTAGAAATCCAGGGACAGAAGGTAATTATAGATGCCGATTTGGCAGCGATTTATGGAACAACAACAAAAAGGCTGAACCAAGCGGTCCGACGCAACAAAGATCGTTTTCCTGATGATTTTATGTTTCAACTTACAGAAGATGAAAAATCCGAGGTTGTCACAAATTGTGACCACCTTGCTAAATTAAAATATTCACCCCATTTACCATATGCATTTACAGAACACGGCGCATTGATGGCAGCATCGGTATTAAATACTGAAAGAGCTATTCAAGTGAGCGTATTTGTGGTCCGTGTATTTATGAGACTGCGGGAACTGGTCGCAACGCATAAAGAGTTGGCGAGCAAATTGAAAGAATTAGAACAGAGAGTTGGAGCACATGACAAGACAATAATTGACTTCATGCAAACCATTAAACAATTGATGGAACCACCTGCACTTAAACCTAAAAGACGAATAGGATTCTAAATGAGAGAGTTTACTGAAACGCTGGAAACAATTCTCAAAGCGGCATTGGGTTATTTTCAACTTTTGCTAGCAACCTGCGGCACACGGGAAGAACTCACCAACACCGATGATACATAATGGGACAACTCCCACTTTTCCGCTGAACAGTTGAATGTGGACAGATGCCATTATCAAACCTGAAAAAACCCGGGATATTATCATTCGATCTCTCGAAATTTGTGAAAACCAACCGAAAAAGCCTGCTCCTGTTTTTGGTGTGTTTCAGGTATGAAGCTTATAGGATATTGATCGTCAGAGCAATGAAACATTATTAATGGATAAACCGGTTCTCATTGGAAATGGTCAAGGATTCTGGGGAGACAGTATTGATGCTCCTGTGAATCTGGTTCGTGGCGGATCCCTTGATTATCTGACATTGGATTATCTTGCTGAGGTGACAATGTCCATTCTTCAGCGGCAGAAACGGAAGGATTCCAGTCGTGGGTACGCCACCGATTTTGTTGAACTTATCGACAGGATTCTCCCTGATATTCTTGAACAGGAAATAAAGGTTATAGCCAATGCAGCCGGGGTCAATGCTGAAGCTTGTCTTTCCAAATTAAACGAAATTATCAAAAAGCAAAATTTGGGTAAAGTTTCAGTTGGGATTGTAGAAGGAGATGATCTACTTCCTCGACTTAAGGAATTAGCTTCAAAAGGATATAAATTTGAACATCTGGACACCGGAGAGCCCTTAGGAGATAGAATACAATCGATAACCGCAGCTAATGCTTACATCAGTTCATTTCCACTGGCAGAGGCGTTAGACCGTGAAGCGCAAATCGTTTTGACCGGAAGAGCGACAGACCCCGGCCTGGTGCTTGCCCCCATGATATTTGAATTTGGATGGGCGGAGAAAGACTTTGATCTTCTTGCAGCAGGAACCGTAGCGGGTCACATCGTGGAATGTGGGGCACAGGCAACAGGTGGGAATTACAGCCGCTGGTGGGAAGTTCCGGATTATGCCAATATTGGGTATCCTATCGTGGAGGCATATCCTAATGGGTCATTTGTAATAACCAAACAAAAGAATACCGGAGGGTTAATTAATATTCAATCTGTCTCAGAACAGATCCTTTACGAACTAGGAGATCCTAAAAATTATATTTCTCCCGATGTTGTGGTGGACTTCACCTCTTTTCGTTTGGAGGAAGATGGGGATAATCGAATCAAAATAGACCATGTTAAAGGCAGTCTACCTACGAATTACTATAAAGTTTCCATGGCGTATCATGCAGGATACAAAGCAACTGGAGAATTAACGATTAGTGGTCCAAGGGCAGTAGAGAAGGCAAAAAAAGTGGCGGGGATTGTCTGGGACAGATTGAAGAATGCAGGATATGAATACGATGAAATCAAAACGGAATTATTAGGTACAGGAGCATCACAGGGTGTTAAAGAATTATATGACTTGCCGGAGGTTGTTCTCCGGTTGAGCGTCCGGGATGAAAATCGTGACAAAATCACCCGATTCGGAAAGGAGATTGCACCAGTCATCACCAACGGTCCACCCGGTATCACTGGCTTTGCGGGAGGAAGGCCAAAACCACAGGAGATTATCGCCTTCTGGCCAACATTGATACCTAAAGAAGAAGTTTCAGTGACAGTTAGAATTGAAACAATATAAGCAGTAACGATAGAGACAAAGGGAATATAACTATGGAAATAAATATTCGTAAACCGACTAAAGATGAAATTGAGGAAATGAAACAGAATCCAATTTGGGAATGTGAACCTTCGGAATTTCCATGGCATTATTCTTTAACAGAAACCTGCTATTTGCTTGCTGGAAAAGTTATCGTCAAAACAGATGAAGGAGATGTGGAATTTGGCGCTGGCGATTTAGTCACTTTCCCGGTAGGGTTATCCTGTACATGGAAAGTCATAGAGAAAGTAAGAAAACATTACACATTTGGTGATTAGCCGATAATGAAACTCTCATTGCGGATTCGCCACAAACCTGCCCGAATGACTTTATGCAGACGGGGAAGGATGAAAATTCCTATGAACACAAGAACCAATTTCCAAGAACCAAGAACCAAGAAAGAGGTCATATCAATTAAAAGTTACCTGCCCGCCCTCACTCACACAGTGAAGAAGCAGGCGGGAAAGATAAGCTCCAATTTGGAATTTGGGGTTTGGGATTTGGGTCTTTCTGAAAGTATTTTCAGGTGAAAATAACTCTTTATGATATCGCCCATGCCCGTTCGGGAGACAAAGGTGGAAATGCCAATGTTGGATTGATATTTAGATCGAAAGGGATTTATAACTGGGCAAAAGATCACATCACGTCAAAAAGAGTAAAGGATCATTTTGGACATATCGTAAAAGGAAAAGTAATCCGTTATGAATTACCAAATTTGCTGGCATTTAATTTTATCTTGGAAGATTCCCTCGGTGGCGGGGTA
>JADFPG010000058.1 GCA_022562455.1 Fidelibacterota bacterium
TACTTAATTTACTCCTGTAGCAATCGTGGTGGCGGAATTGCCATTAGAGGTAATTCTAATCCCATTATTGTCAATAACACGATACGGAATAATATCGTCAGTGGTCCATGTCTTTGGATCAACTATTTCGGTGGTGGCGTATGGATTGATTCCACTTCTAACCCGATCATTGGTGGAACTGCTGACAACACGAACATTTTCGAGAATAATTATGCCGATTCAGGATTTGATCTATTTCGAGCAGGCGTAGGGGAAGTCGTTAATGCACAGCATAATCAGTTCGATCACTGTCCTCCCACTGAAGGGAATTTAGTCTATCCAGACAGTGCGTTTGATGTATCTAATTGTGCATGGCCTCCGTTGATTGTAAAAGGAGACGATAGTAATCTCCCCAATGAATTCGTTCTACACCAGAATTATCCCAATCCCTTTAATCCGACAACGATTATCCGTTTTGACCTGCCTGAAGCCGGAATGGTACAGTTAGTGATTTATGACATTCTTGGTCGGGAAGTGATGACCTTAGTAAGCAGTTGGCAGATGATGGCAGCAGGTCGTTACAATGTAGTGTGGGAAGCCTCAAATGTAGCAAGCGGTGTATACTTTTATAGATTGGTTGTAAAACAGGATGCCATCTTGACCTATGCGGTAACGAAAAAATTAATCGTGTTAAAATAGATGGTCATCAAACCGGGTTTATCATAGATTACATTAATTCTCATGTTATTAATGGAGATTTAGAATGCAAAAAATAGCCGTATTAATTCCAACTATTATCATAGCAATAACTCTCATATTCACATCATGTCAAAAAGAAGACTGCCCTGATTGCGGTGGAACAATTGCCCAAGGATTTATTTTTCGTACAGTAACAGATGAAGATTTGACATCCTTGGGTGATATACCGGATATCAAATTAGAAGCCTGTATGAGATTTAAACTGGCTGGTGGTGATATCGATGAAAATACAGTTAAAATTGTAGATGACTGTTGTTGTGATTAAGATGGTGTTTAAGTGTTAAAGTGTTCAGGTGTTCAGGTTTTCCCGTCGAGATAGGACAATAATACATTAACACCTTAACACGACAGTCCCGAACCTTCGGGATGGCTGTTTTGGAAACGCTATAATAGTCAGGAAAACAATGACAAAACTAACCATAGCGAGGTGGAATTAATTACCGGATTTAATGAGACAGGGAGTTCAGTTCATCAAATTCTTAATGATACTGTTAATCTTCAGTTGTTTATACCATTGATGAACTTTCTTCTTTGTGTCTCTTTCTATTTTCAATTACATTTTATTTGAAAATAAACCAAAGGAATAATCAAATGCAATACAAAGTAAAACTTGAAAAAACAGATGAGGGCTATGCTGTGTGGTGTCCAGGCCTACCAGGCTGCTGGTCGCAGGGTAATACGGAACAGGAAGCGCTTGAGAATATGAAGGACGCCATTGAATCATACCTTTTAACGGTCGAGGATTTACTTAAAGATAAAGAAAGTCGTATGGTGGAAATATCGGCTTAGTAGAAATGCCGAAACTTCCAGGTATTCCGCATAAACGGGCTGTCAAAGCATTTGAAAAAGCAGGATATTGGATTGCTCGTCAAGGAAAACATATCACCATGACCAATGGTATCCGTATTCTAACAATCCCAAGAGCCAATCCTATTACCGCATTCACAATGGGCGGAATAATCAAAGATTCTGGTCTCACAGTTGAAGAATTCAAGAAGCTACTTTGAATGAGTTTCGAGTATCAGATTTGGGTTCCATAATTGCGATCCGTCATCTGGAGTAGATTTAATTTTCCACATAGCGATGACATTGCATCGTCATCCCTCCTCGCCTGTTTGCCTAACAAGCAGGCAATAATCGTTGAGCGTTTAGAAAAGTGAAACTTATCGCCGGCGTTGATGAAGCAGGTCGGGGACCCTTGGCAGGTCCTGTTGTCGCAGCAGCGGTTATTCTGAAAGAAAATCATGCAATTGATGGGCTACGCGATTCGAAGAAGCTCTCAGAAAAGAGGAGGGAAGAACTTTTTCGGGTGATTTCTGAGAATTCTATTTCCTTAGGTACCGGCATCATTCACGAGGATGAAATCGATAACACAGATATTCTATCCGCAACCCGGAAAGCCATGCGGATAGCAATCGGAAAATTGAATCCACAGCCTGACGAGGCGCTGATTGATGGATATGCACTCCCTGATCAAATAGTAAAAAACCGTGGAATTATCGGTGGAGATGATAAAGTACCTGTCATCAGCGCTGCATCCATCATTGCAAAGGTCACCCGGGATCGAATGATGCGAAATTATCATGATGTCTTTCCTGAATATAACTTTGCTCAACATAAGGGGTATGGTACACGAGAGCATCTGGAGAATCTTCGAAAGTACCTCGCCTGTCCTATTCACCGGAAATCGTTCAATCCCGTTAAAAAATACTTACCCACGTTATCTAATTTGAAAAAGGAAAGAATGTTGGGGAAATGGGGTGAGCGATTGGCTGCCCGGTATTTGATTCATAACGGCTATGAAATTGTAGATATGAATTTTAATGCAGCACCGTATGGTGAGATTGACATCGTGGCGTGGAACATGGGGTCCACGATTTTTGTAGAAGTAAAAACTGCCTCACAAACCAAACTCGGAGATCCGGAATCACAGGTGGATGAAAAAAAATTAGAAAAGTTAGAAAACGTATTTGAAATTTATACGAGTGAGCATGATCAGCAGGGAGAATTCAGGTTTGATATCATCACGGTGCTGTTAGGAAAAGGGAAGCCTAAAATTCAGCATTTTATAGATTGCCTTAACTAATTTGGATAAAGGTAAAAGAAATAGTTACAAGAAATAAATAATTTGGAAAAATTAGGTGTAATCCCTCAGTTATTGGTAGGCGCATAAAGAACCAAGATCCAAATCCCAAGAACCAAGATTGTATGAATCGTCGATAAATAAAAAAAGTTTGGTTCCCCGCCTGACTGACATTAGTCGGGCAGGTTGGCTCTTGGTTTTTGAGACTTTTTCAACTATACTTTCTACCCATGACTGAGACATTACAATTAGGTTTATAGTTTCTTTGTGACTTCGTTACATCTATCTTAAATTCTCACCTACATTATGACCTTGACAAGAAAAATATTAAGGGAGATAAAATCCCTGTTCATCATTGTTCTTATTGCTTTATCTCTCAGGGCAACTGTAATTGAAGCCTATATTGTGCCCACAGGATCCATGGAAAACACCATCATGACGGGTGATTTTCTCATCGGGAATAAGTTCATTTTTGGCATGCGAACTCCTGATTGGATTGGCATTCCGTACACGGATTTTGGGTTTGATATCCCTTGGACTCGGTTTCCGGAATTCAGATCCCCGAAACAAGGAGATGTTGTTATTTTTAAGTACCCCCGGGATGTTTTCCAGAAGTATGTGAAAAGGTTAATCGGAATGCCTGGGCAAACCATCGAAATCAGGGAAAAGAAAGTCCACATTGATGGGAAAGAGTATTTACTACCAACCAACGGGAAATTCAAAGACTCACGCATATTATCTCCGGATAACAAACGCAGGGGGGAAGTGATGTTTTTGCGTGAAGGGGGAAATCGGGATAACTTAGGTCCTCTCAGGATACCCAAGAAGGGTGACGAAATTCCAATTAAGAATGGTACAAATTGGGATTATTTACTTCCCGTCATGATTATGGATGGACATCGTGTTACGTTAGATATTACTTTTCAGGATCGTGAATACATTTTCATTATGGATGATCCGGGAGATCTTACTCGGAGGTATTCGTCGGGGTTATGGTTGAAAATTCGAAGTTTCTTTTCTCGTCAACCTTCCAGTTCAAAAAAGATCGACAAGCTGTATCGTCAATATTACAGTCCTACTAATCAACAAGGAAAATTCCTCAATGTTTGGAACTTCAAATTATCAGACGAGATAATCAAATATCTGAATATTGACGGAAAACCTGTTAATGAAATGGATTCATATACTGTAGAACAAGATTATTACTGGATGATGGGGGATAACCGGGATGACAGTGCAGATTCTCGTTATTGGGGATTTGTTCCTCATGACTGGGTATTGGGAAAAGCGTTATTTATCTATATGTCATGGGATTTCAAAAATGGTAAACCTCGATTCAGTCGCATTGGAAAGATAATTTCCTAACTGGTTTTGAAAAACCCAACACAAATAAAATTCATTTGACAATCCGTCTCAAGTTGTGTATTATATTTTGATTACACATTACCTTTCTTATGTCCAAACAAATGAGTTAACACAATATTATCATGTTTAGCGCAATAGGATTTGCCATCCAAATTTTTCTATCCGGATTACTGGTCATACCATTATCATTCACAAAAGCGAATTTAATATCTCGTGATAAGGTGGGTATTTATGCATTGGCTTCTATCGTTGCTTGTACGTTGATCATAATATCTCGAGAGATCGGTCAGGGACTCATATCAGGGTCGCTTTTTATTGCAATAGGGATTATTTCATATAGCCAGTTTCAAAAAGAAAAAAATTGGGCAAACGCATTACAATCCGTAATTCCCTTATGGATCGTGGCAGTGATAGGGATGTGTGTGGGGGCATGGATGTTTCTACAAGCAGTAATATTGACAGCGATTTCCTATTATGTTATAAATTTTCTTCCAACGTTGTTAAATCAAAATCAGAATACAGAGGAATAGAATTTTTAATCAACAAAAATGATTTACACACTATGAGGGTGAGGCAGTTGTTTCGAGAGTCCTTACTTATTGGGAGGGAACGGCAATGATTTACAGAATTTTAGTTATTATAACAATTTCTGTATCAATAGTTCTGGCGCAGGAAGAAGTCCTGTCGGATACTGTGGGAATTGATACAGCTAAGGATACTGTGGGAATTGATACAGCTAAGGATACTTCGTTATCAGAACCATCGGAATTAGTTGAAGAATTACCATCAGAAAGCCAGATACCAGTAGAATCAGATACATTTGCAGTTGAAGACGAAATGTTGGGAAGTGATACGACAGTCACTGATACTTCAGTGGTAGTTGACCTCATAGAAGTTGCACCGACTTTAGATGCTGGGTACAAAGGATTCGGTTGGGGAATGACAAAGGAACAGTTACCCGATTATGTCGATTTGAATTCCACTGAGCATAAGGAAACGGATAATTCCGTCGTTATCAGGGGAGCCATGGGAGAAGACTCTGTTACTTTTTCATATTCCTTTTCCGACCTGGGTTTTTGGAAGGTAAAAATCCGATATGACATTACAGGTAAAGACTTAGATGATTATATCAATCAATTTAAGAAAGTAGAAAAATTATTGATAAAACGGTATGGCGCTCCTACTCGAACAACTCGGAATGAAATGGGTACCGACAGGGAATACCTTTTTTCAAATTTCCCCAAACTTTATCATGCCTATTTCAGATCTTCCTGGTTGGTAGATTTGACTAATGTAGAATTAATTTTTACGGCTCATGTACCAAGTTCATCGGTAACGGGGATTCCTATCTTTGATGATTTAAAACCGTCACTGTTACTGTATTATTACAATCCCTCTCATTTTGGATTTATTGAACCGGATACGACATCAGGAATAACTGAGGAAGAAGTACTTAAATCGTATTAGATTTTTCTTTTTGAGAATTTGCGACAGCCGCTGAGTTTATCTCTTATTTTTCTTGCTACATTTCGTCTGTCTACATGCCCAAGCCCTCCCCCTATGGTTAAACATTTTAATTATAATGTATCTCAAATCGAGGCGCTATCTAATTGTCAATCAGCTTTGGTAAAATTGGGTTACGAAATCACATTGTTTGAACCTTTAGATAGGCATTTAGTGACAAAAATGCGAACAATCAGAGTCGGCTTAAGGAAAGCAAAATATCGATTGTTTGTAAAGATTGAGGACAGAGTTAGAGTCTACATATATGCTGAAACAAGAATATTTACTCGATTTTCCGAACGGGGATGGGGTGTAGGAGACTTGACCGAATATAAAAGTAGAGATAACCTGCCACTTAGTTTTCAGAAGGTTATTTTCGACCCAATTATCAAATCGTTTGTAAGTATCGGGATGGTATATTGGAATGAATATGAGGAAAACAGAGCGGATGATTTGGAAATAAGAGAAGCAGTAAAAAACATAAAGGGGAAAAAAATGGTGCACAGGAAGAAGATTATGGAAAACGAAAAAACAAAGAAGATTATACTTTCCGAATTATATCTTGCTGAAAAAGATTATGAAAGACTTAATGCAATGGAGGAAGCGGAACATTATGTTGACATACTTTACTCAAAGAATTTATCAAATGTGGATTCGTTTCAGTGGTCATTTATAAGCATAAGTCAAATTATTTCAAGTCATGATGAAGCTCTTAAGGAGATAATACGCTCGGTAGTCACCGAACAACCCAACTATTCGGGAAAGTGTGAAATCTCTTGGATAATCACTCCGTTAGGAACCGTACGGGAAGTATCAGTTGAAGCGGAGACGACACCTTATACTCAGGAAAAAGAATTGGTTTACAAGATTACAAATGAAGTTAAGAAGTGGTATTTTCGTCCATCGGAAAGTGAAACCCATTTTATTCGACTAAACCGGTTAATAGAATATTCAGGGAATTATCACAATATAAAATTCAGACTTTTCAGACCTAAGATTGTCGACGTGATAGAAAAATTTCCACCTGATACATTAGAATTAATTAAAGGGACACTTTTTGATAATTAACAGTTATTTCTATATGATAGAATTATTATTCGTAATTTTATTTGAAAAGTATAAATTAGGCGTCGTCTATGATATGTTAGTTTGGGGATTATAGACAAGTAAAATAGGCGAATTCATCCAACACGTTAGGAATTAAAGAGGAGATCCCTATGTCAATTGACTTTCAAGATGCAAATAATAGAAAAGCTTATTTGACAGAAAAGTTAGACGATCTTTTGGATGGCATTAATGCTACTTATGGAACCGCTTTAATGGATGAGTTAATTTCACGTTTAGAGCAGACTGTAAGCGAATTCAATGAAGAAGTGCAAAGTTTAATGAATACATTGAAAGAAAACAGTGAAAAAAAAGGGGAGCTTCTCGAAAAGATTAAGGCGGGTGAGTTTGATACGTTGGAAGAAAAGGTTGAAGAAACTAAAGCCAAACAGGAAATGAGTGAGTGGGAGAGAAGGCTCGAATCCATGGGAAAATCATAGAGGTAGAATAAATGGAAACAAGAGATAAGGTATTGATAGTAATTGTGGTCGCTTGGATTGTGGCTGCTGTCTATTTCAAAGTTACAACGGATAATATGTCTAGTAGAATGGATGAAATGGAGCAACTTCAAATTAAACATGTTGATGAAGTTAACAAGGAGTTTCGGGAAGATCTGAGAACCCTAAACTTACAGTTTATCGGAAGAGGTAAACACTTACGGAAAGCACAAAAGGATATTATTGAGAATACTAATTTAATCCATTATGTTACGGATTCACTGTCGAACAAGATTGAGATTGTTCAGTTGAACCTCGATGATTATAGCAGAACTGCTGACGCCCGTTTCAGAAACATTGAAAAAGACATCGAAACCCAGGAAGACAGGTTCAAAAAATATAAACGATTGTCAAATCGTGAAATTGGTGATCTTGACCAGAGATTATCCACTGCGGAAAATGATATCGAAGCACTTATTGAAAAGGGAACGAAGGAAAAATAAACAGCCTTCAATATTTATTTGAAAATCATAAAGGGATTCTTCGTGAATCCCTTTTTTCATAATATAATATGGGTTATTCATCTAATTGGAAGGGATCAATAGGGATAATATGAATAAAAAATCGCCAAACTTTTCAATGGTTGCCAAAGTCTCTTTATGGAAGAGTCAGAGGAAAACAATCGAACATTTATTTCAGTGGGCAGAATCTCATTCATTTCCGTGGAAATGGTTTGAAACCATTTATGAGGTTAAAAAGGAAGCTATTTCCTCAAGTGAAATATCGTTTGTATTTTTTCTTGAGCCTGATTCTGTTCCTGCTTTTAAAAAAGAGATATCTGCAGAATGGAAAGCATACATTAGATGGGAATCATTTAGCCGGGAATTATTTGATTACTACAGGAACGTAAGCTCAAGTAACCCTGTGATTAAGCATCCGGATACGCCCTAAATTGCAGATGAATCACATTAATAAATGGGATTTCAAATTTGAAAAGAAAATAGGGGCAGACTTCTTATTGACCTCGGAGCTATAGGAAGTTCTACCCCTACCTCGCGGGAAAGGCTTTTTATAGCCTCAGGTAAAAATACGTTTAATATTATTATGTGTCAAGTCTTAATGTAATTATTTATATGAAAAAATTTATCCCCTTTTTGACAATTGCTATTATAAGTATTGTTGTACTGATTACCTTAAGTAATAGTTTATATCAAAAAACCTTACTTTTACCATTCAATTCCCATCGATAACCGAGAAGAAAAGGATGACATTGATCCGATTTCCTTTCCTGATTCATCAAGGCGAACCAATTGTGAAGTATATGCTTCATGCAAAAGTATACCTGGATTTTCAATATCCGGATTCACAGTAATCGAAGTTAAATATAGATAATTATCATCGGTACTGAATGTTGTTCGGTAGACCAATTTCCATCTTGTTTAGATAATATTTCAATATCCCATTGAAATTCATTTTCTCTAAAAACGATCATCCAAAATTCATTTTTTGCCCTGTTGATATCTAAATCAATTATTCTGCTGTCTTTAAAAAACAACGTATGTGTGTTATCCAAATGGATCATAACCAAACCAGAATCTGTTGCAATGCAAGTGACTTCCAGGTCGTAAGATATTTTTATTTTACCGGGGTAATAAAAATTGCTGAAAATTGTGTCTATTGTCCCTGAGGAGTAATTCATCTTTATGACTTTATTTGAATCTTGTACTGAAATCCAGACAAGAGAATTAGTAGAATCGATGGCTAAATTTGTATTTCGAGTTAAAGGAATACTGGTAATGAGGGATGGTAATTGATCACCGGTATTGCTAAAAACCAGTAGTTCCGACTGACCTTCAATGGAAACAAAAACATCACCGGATGATTGATTGATTGTCAATCCACTTGGATTGCCTGGAAGATCCACTATAATAAGGGATTCGCCATTGGCATCAAATTTCTGTAGTTGAGGTGGATAATTAATTGCCAACCACAAAGTGCCTTCGTTGGAATAGACATCCAAATCTACCGGGAAGTATATTATTTTCTCATTGATTACGTGTGCTCCATCATAAGATATTTTAAGTAGAAGTCCCTGATAATAATCTGAAATCCAGTAATTATAGGGTCCGGGGACAATACTCTGTGGCTCAGAATAAGGAGTTTCATATTCATCCGAGCTTACGATGGAAATCGCAAATTCGTATCTTTGATCATATTCTGATACTTCTGTAAAAATGTGAGTAACCGTATCGGCAATAGGGCTAATGAATTCGAATTCATCTTCGGATTCTGTTTTACCCCGAATATTATAGTGTGAAATATTTATATTGTTCGTCTTGCTCCAACTCATATATACTTTTTTCTTATCAGAATAAAGGGACAAGCTGGAAGGTATTCCCCCTGTTTTTGGATTCAAAGGATCGAGAGGATTGGATCTTTCCCTATCGGAACAAGATATGATTAAAAGTAATATCAATGTGAAAAATAGACTATTCCGTAGCTTCATTTTGGAAGCGCTCTGATGAAAGAATAAACTGTGAATAAAAAATTAACTTGAAAACTGATAAGACCGTATCCTGCAATACGATCGTATTTTTTTGTTTGTCGAAAATATTTGTTCATCTTTTCCGGAGTCCCGGCATTCAGATATCTGTTGTAAGATAAATCGGCTTTTGACATATATTTTTGTGCTATGTAAGCTGAAGTCACCGTAAGTACTCCGAATGAAATCATAGTGATTTTCCTTTTTTTGCCACTCAGGAATATTCTCTTTTCTTTAAGTGGCGTCATTGGTCCAAGATCTAAATCACCAGGCCCATTATTTGTTTTATGTTTATACATGAGATTGTCACCATATATGATATCCGGTAAGGGTTGTTGTAGAGAGTCAGAGCGGAGTACATTATTATTTACCTTGTTTTGTCTCTGATAAAGACTCCTGACATGCAGATTCTTTAACATAAAATTGGGTTCAGATATTTCTTGTGAGAGGATAAATCGCGATGTGTTTATATTATAATCAAATGTGTTATTCAATTTGTAAACAGTGGTATTGGGTGTGATAAAATAGTTTTGATTATCTATTAAGAAATTCTGTGAAATTCCTTTTTGAGTAAGAATAGACATTAGAAAAATCAATATAATTATGTCACACTTTGTCTTTGTAATATTTTTCATATTAATTTTCAAACGTAAAAGCATAAACCCATTTCTTATCGTCTGATACAATCACATATCTATCCGTTGCTACCAGCGCTGTAATGATACGACCTTCAACTTCAATTTTATCCAAAAGTTTTGCCGTGTTTTTATCAAGCCAGAGAATTTCTCCCCTTAGTATGGGGACCAATATTCCTGATTTCAATACCAAAATCTCTTGATTAATGATTCCATTTTGATCGAATGTCCAATTGATTTTACCGTGCTTCTGGTCAATTGAAAATACTTTACCACTTGATGTCCCAATGAAAAGGTGAGTTTCGTCTATTGAAACCGAAGAGTAAATGGGATCTTTGAGATCTATTGTCCATAATATATTGCCATCGACCAGACTAAGTGCATATAGATTTCCGGTTTGGGCTGCGATAAATATTTTTCCTTTTCCTATAACAGGCTTCCTGTATAACTGTTCAAAACTACCTTCCTTTTCATTTACTAGCTGTCTTTCCCAAATGGGTGAATCCTGATGATCATTAAAGGCATAAATAGTGCCATCTCTGTCAACCACAACAAGAATTCCATGGGATACTGCGGATGTTGAATGGATAGGCGATTTTGTTCTGAATTTCCATATCTTTTCACCATCTGTAATGGATATACAGTATAGTTCGCTTCGTAATGTGCCACAGTAAACAAAGTCATTCATTACCGTTGGTGCGGTGATACCAGATCCTATTTCTTTTGTCCAAATAATTTTTCCACGGTTCAGGTTGTATGCTATGAGTGATCGCTTATTACTGGGAAGGGATAACAATAATTTTTCTTTTATAATTGATAGTCCTGCAATGGGTCCAACTCCAAATTTCTTACGTCCGATTTTTTTCCCATCGGACAGTCTTAGAACAAAAACTTCACTATTTAAAAAGGGTATGATGATGAGTTTTTGAGAGAGGACAGGTGAACTTGATACTCCTGCGATAAATCGTTTTTTCCATGCCAGAGAAAGTGGATGACCCAACTTGCTGTTTGGTAAATAATTGGTTCGGTCGTATAATTTACCTTCGGTCTGCCATTCAGAAGCATTAAGGTGGAAGTTATTCAGTTTGATACTGCCGCTACAGGAAAAAAAGGAAACGATAACCGTATAGGTTAAAAACAGTTTTAAAATCCTTTCGATATAGAAAAATGATGTAAAATTCCAGATGATAGATCTGTGCATCAATAATCCCAGCCAAAAAAGAATTGTGTAAATAGTCCCTTGCTCAGTGAATTAAAATCGGTTGTTTTTCCGATATCCAGCCTTAGGACGATGACTCCCAATAGATTTCCGCGTAAACCTACACCAAAACTGCCCAATAAGTTTTTAGGAGAATTTGACCATGCATTTCCCACATCAAAAAACAGAGCACCTCGTATAGGGGCAAGACCAATGTCAAAAGTGGAGAATCGCAATGCGAGATGTTGCGCAAAGGGAAATCTGAATTCATTGTTCACAAGGAAAAAACTACGCCCGGATATGTCGAATCGATTGTACCCACGAATTCCCCAGCTGCCTCCAATTTGAAATCGTATGAGATCTTTACCTTGGTTAATCCAGGTCATAATACGCAATGCATACAATGTTTTTAACGAGGTGCGAAAATATTTCCTGTAGTCCACAAGAATTCCTGAATAATAAATATTAGAGCGTTGGAAGTCGATGGTCTGACCGACAGTTAAACGGAGTCTCATACCGTCAAATGGACCGACTGGACCCCAGATTGAATTATCGACTACATAGGAGACTGAATTGGAGACAAGGACGGCTTCATCTATTCCTCCTCCAATAAAAAAGTTGCGTTCACTTTTCCATCCACTGGTGGTAGCTTCAAACCGGGAATATACAGAAAGTGGGTAACTTAAACTGAATGTTCCTCCATATCTCCGTTCGAAGAAAAATCCCTGACTATAAGTAAAATATTCGCGGGCAAAGTGAAAAACACCGTAAGCAAGGTTTAACCTTCGGCGCAGATCGACTTTTGTAATTCCTATGTTAAATCTACCCAAGAATTCTGAGGATGTTTCGGCTGTATTGAAGAGAAGAAAATGGTAATATTGGTTTCCCAATAGGTCAGACACCGTTACCTGGGCACCACCAATGAATCCAAAAATGGGATCGTAGGCTACGGCTGTCTGAGCTATGTCAAAAGTGAATTTTCGACGGTAGGGTAAAGTACTAACTCCTTTCTTTGCGGTATATTTCTGCCTAATCCACTTTGATTGGCTTTGGAATGGAACGGCTGTAAATAATGAATCATGTGTGATTTTTATAGATTCTTTGTATTGATCTATTTTATGGATTTGAAACTGGAAATTTTCAAACGCTGTAAAGATGATATCCTCTTCGTTTTTTCCCGCGAAATGAGGATCAAAAACGCCTGTAATTATTTTAGTTAAAGGGTTTAAGGTATAGTGGCTTTCCTTTATTTTTGGTTTATTCTCAGAAGTGTCGGCAATACTAAAGGAAAGTAAAGATTCTGATCCTTCTAATATCCAAATATTGTATGCGCCTGTCCGATCTGAAATAAATATCATGCGATTAGGATTTGATTTTGACCATACAGGCGTGATGTCGTTGAATTTCCCGTTTGTGAGGCTAAGTATTTCTCTATTTTGCATGGAGTAAATAAAGAGGTTGAAGAAGCCATCCTTGCCAAAATCCCCACGATCCGAACTGAAAACAATGGTATTTCCGTCTGGTGAAAAGGACGGGTCACGATCAGAATAGAAGTCGTTTGTTAATTGGATAAGGTGATATTGCTCCGTATCAAACAGAAAAATATTTTGATCTCCCTTCCAATTCAATGCCGAAAATGTCACAAACTTTTCATCGGGTGACCAAGCTGGTGAAAAAATGGATATTAGAGCTGGATGTTTAAATGAATTAATCACCTTTTTTGAAGAAATGTCTAAAAAGTTCAGTACATCTGTTGGACCCGATTTGGAGGAAAATACAAGAATTCCACTATCATTTACATCGATTCTCGTTTGAAGCAGGTGAAGAGACTCAAGAGTGGGAATTCGTTCTCCTCTGAGAATTATTTCATCGGAGGATTGATCAGGGTCATCTGAAAGGTTTTTCCAATAAATATCGGAATACCCCGTACGGTTTGTGATAAAGACAATCCCGGAGTCATTCTCAGACTGGTAAAATGACGGGGCGGCATTTATTCCTGTTTTTGTGAGGGGAATAGATACCATAGCCGGAGTATCTTCTTTTTCCAAAAGAGGGTAAATATCCTTTTTATAAAAATATTGCCATTCATTAAGGAGTTCCTTGAAGTCTTTTTGAAGGATAACTTTAAATAGATGATAGAAGTCTTCATCTCTCCAGACACTTTCAATGATTAAAAGTATTTTATCATGTCCATATATTTTATCAATAAATCGGAGAAATGATTGACCCTCTTTATAGAGAAGGAATCCGGAAGTATAAATATCCAGCCGATCTAAGGGTACCAAGTAGTCATTTATGAGGGCATCCCGAATGACCATTTCTGCCTTTGAATCCCACCCTGCTGCCCAGAATTCAGCCAATCCTTCCGTGAACCAGAGTGGGGGTGATCGGTAGTTTTGTACATTATGGAGACGTAAAATCTGCCCGATCTTGTTACGCATAAAGACATGGACCAATTCATGTCTGATCACACGCTTGAAATTGTAGGTCGAACCATCAAAGGGAATGACAACTCTCCCTTTGATAAACTCAAAAAATCCACCAACGCCTTCAGGGATTAAATAGGGAATTGTATTTGTCTGCTGGAAATGAAGATGAGAGTTGTAAAAAATCAGGGGTACTTTCTTGATCAGGGTAAAATTGAATTTTTTCTCGAATTCAGAAAAACTTTCCTCCGCAAAAAATGCACCGGTAGCTGCAAGCTCCTCCTCTTCCGAGTAGTAATAAATCTCAAAATGAGGAGTGGTTAATACCTGCCAGTCAAAAGGATGATACTGTATTTTATTACGACCAAAATAAAATTGGGCGGAGATGGAAGAAAAAAATAGTAGCAGGACAATCCCGACCTTAAAACAAGACTTCATACGTAAAGGTAGTTAGGATTTAGGGTAGGTGTCAATTGTTTGGGAGCATTTTTTGATTAAAACTATTACTACAGCGCAAGATAGTAATTTCCTTTCCCCACAGGGTCCTTCGGACAATCCTGTCGATGACGTGCTCCATCCAAGTCCAAATGAAGAGCACGACCAACCCGTTAGCTAACGGGTTGAATGTGAATAGCATCGAATATTAAAGTAAACACCAACCCTGTAGGGGTTGAACAAACAGGAGGATTCAGATGGCAACCTACACGTAATTGTTATATCCTATCATATTTCCCACCTTATGGAATGGGTTGTTGAATTTGATGAAAAATATTTGTTTTGATTCTTATTTGACCCATTCAGGGTCAGGCTTCCTTGTTTTCTACTTTTCTATTCATATTATTCCCCTTCAGGGAATCCATGAAAGTGCGGGAATCGTTTTCAGTTGTTTAGCGCAAGATGAGGACCAACCCCTCTCTCTGCCTCTATGATGGGATACATTCGGAATTTGTCGTGATGTACAATCATGGCTATCTTGCCCTGTAGTACTATTTATGAACCTATTGATTAAAAATGTTCCTCACTAAATATATTTGGCTTTATACAATCTTTTATAAGCTATAGAGAACACCGAGATACTGGAAATAAGGAGTCCCGGTGGGAGAACCCCCATAGCCGGAAGGCTATTACTTCTTAAGACTAGAGAAGTTTTCCATAGTGAAAGGAATTTAGGTGATAAATAAATATGTGCCGGGAGGGGGAATCGAACCCCCACGGCCAAATGGCCATTGGTTTTTGAGACCAACGCGTCTACCTGTTCCGCCATCCCGGCTTTGCGAATAAATTGAGCCCAAAATCGCTGCCAAAAATAAGAAGTTACATTGGAAAAAAGTCAATATATTTTGAATTGAAAGAGAGCGAATTATTTTGTGAAATAGGTTTTATGTTAGGTCTTGTGAAAAAGACACTAATTCTTGGAATAACTAAGAAGATCATTAATCAACGAGGGACTGATGAACAGACAGATAAAACCTTGTAGAATTTCTATTATTGGAGCTGGCTCCTGGGGTGGAACGATGGCCCAGCATTTAGCTGAATTGGGTCATGACATTATTGTCTGGCACAGAAACGAGGATGAACTGAACCTGATGGAAAAAGAAAAGAGACATCCTTTCCTACCACAATTGAGGTTTTCAAGAACCATTATGTTTACATCTACATTGAGTGAACTTTTGCAGAGAGATGTTCTTGTTGTTGCAGTTCCATCCCATGGTGTGCGGGATATTATGTCTCAACTGGGAAATATCAATCGTGATACCGTTGTAGTCAATCTGGCAAAGGGGATTGAGAATGACACTTTGATGCGGATGAGTGAAATCATTATAGAGGTGGGAGGGTGCGATCCCTCGAAGGTGGTCAGTTTGTACGGACCGAGTCATGCAGAAGAAGTGATAAACAAAACACCAACCGCCGTGGTTGCAGCAGGCGTCAGTAATGAAACTCTTGAGTATATACAGTCCATATTCTCATCGGAATATTTTAGAATCTATGCGAATGAAGATATCATTGGAGTGGAATTAGGAGGTTCTGTTAAGAATGTGATCGCCATTGCTGCTGGCGTTTGCAATGGGATCGGATATGGGGACAATACCATCGCCGCCTTGATCACACGGGGAATTGTGGAAATCACTCGGTTGGGTGAGGTTTTGGGAGCCAAGAGAGAAACATTTTCAGGTCTCAGTGGAATTGGTGACCTTATTGTGACCTGTCTCAGTCAATATAGCCGAAACCGTTCCATAGGCGAAAAAATAGGAAAGGGAATGAAGTTGAAAGAAATTTTAGACGAAATGCACATGGTGGCTGAGGGGGTTAAAACGTCTAAGTCTGTGTATGAGTTATCTAAGAAACTTGAGGTCGAAATGCCTATTTGTACTGCAGTCTACGATGTTCTATTCAATGAGGTTGATCCTGAGCATGCTGTCAAAAGACTTATGACACGGGAGTTAATATATGAGCATGATTAATTATGGAAGATGTCGGAGCGAAGCGTAGATCCCGATAGTGCAGCGAAGTGGAATGTATCGGGAGATGATGGGTGATGGATGAGTTACAATCTACCCCCACCTGCTCTCAATACCGAAGCTTCAGGAGAGGGCGGACAAACAGATTGAACAGCGTAAATCTCGAAGTTTGAGGACACTACAGGAGATTTTTCGACCTGACATAAACCTAACAGGTTGAGCAAAACCTGTTACGTTGAGAGGTAAATAATAATGAAGTGGAGTTTTTTCATTCCGAACATTCGGAACGGAATGGACCTGTCGGGTTTTAGACGAATGAAATGTGCTGAAGGCACTGAAGATGATCAATCTCTATAATTCAGGTAGATGCTTTTCAAATTAACATGCAGCAATTAACAAGACTGATATTAATTCTTTCCACGCTCTTTACCGGGGTGTTGCTGTTGAACCTGTTTTACTGGACCACGAACCAGCAGATTATCCAGCGCACCTTCGGCGCCAGCAGCTTGGCCGAAGGCCAGCGCGGCGTGCTCATGGCTGGCGGTCTCAAGGTGCTAGCCCCGCTCATTCTCGTGCTGCCCGGGATTATGGCCTTTCACCTGTACGCCGGAGACGGCATCGCGCAAGACCAGGCCTACGGCACCTTGGTGCGCAATGTGCTTCCTGCGCCGCTCGCAGGCTTCTTTGCCGCCAAGGTATTGACCAAGAACTCCAAAGCCAAACCCAGATAAAATAACTATAATTATTAAGGTTGTTGCCATCCCAAGAAGGTATGCCATTAAATGATCGGTGTTCATGATTCTTCTTCCTTTGTGCTGGCATTAAGCATGGCTTTGTAAGCTTCCGCCCTTGATGTGTTAGCGGATATGCTTAGCAACGGTCCATATAGTGCTTCTATCATTTCGGCTGTGGGTTCTTTAGGCACCAATAAATAGCCTTCCGTCATTTCCTCAAGCACCCTGGCACAATCATTAACGACAACTACATCACGATGATAAATGCCCCCGCAATTCTTAACCGCTTTGATTATTGTTTGTATATCCATTACTGAAAACCCCCGTGTTCTCTCAAAGC
>JADFPG010000059.1:0-16737 GCA_022562455.1 Fidelibacterota bacterium
CGTCTACTTCTGTCGCATCCAACTATAGGGCAGCGAAACTGGCCCAGTCAAAGGCAGCTTTTATAGCAAAACTGAGCATTGTTATCGAAGAAGCTGATGAATCAGCTTTCTGGTTGGAAGTGATCATTGACACAAAACTAATGGCTGAAGACAAAGTCCGACCGCTATATGATGAAGCTAACGAACTGACAGCCATCTTTGCTGCTTCCAGAATAACAGCTACGAAAGGCAAGAACAGATGATTACATTGTTTCGTTTTTTCGTTCTTCCTTCTTCGTTCTTCTTTCTTCGTTCTTCCTTCTTCGTTCTTCCTTCTTCGCTATTCGTTTGTGCAATGTTGCTATGTGTATCCGGTTGCACCGAGCTGGCGCAGGACAGATCACAGCACCCCGAAGAGTGGGCTGATACTTCCAGTGTTAATTTCCACGGGAAAAAGGTTGAATATTCAGGGATTTCGAGTTGTGCCTCCTGCCATGGTGATGATTACGGGGGTGGTTCCAGTGGAGTTTCGTGTTCCGACTGTCACCAAGCTGGACCAAGTGGTCATCCTCTTGATTTCACCAACCCTGATTCCGCTGTTTTTCATGGTCGCATCTTTTGGCAGAATGGGTGGGATTTCAGTTCTTGCCAAGAGTGTCATGGTGATGATTTTGCAGGTGGCGTAGTTGACTTTGGCTGTTCTCAAAGTTGGTGCCATGCGAGTGAACGTGGCATCGAGGCTTGTGATAATTGCCATAGTGATGGGACAGAGATAGTGTTTGAGGATGTCAGGAATCACACATCAACCGACTCAATCACCGTGGGTGCTCATACGAGTCACATTAGGGCGAGTCATTCATTGACTCAGCCTATAGACTGTAACGAATGTCATGTCGTTCCAGACTCGCTTTTTGCTGAAGGACACTTAGATTCGGATAATATGGCAGAAATTACTTTTGGTTTTCTCGCCAGCGACAGTGGACGAATTGTACCAATCTGGAATAGAGACAATGCTTCGTGTTCGCAAATATACTGTCATGGAAATTTTGTATTTTCAAAGGCTGAAAGCCAAAACCCATGGGTTTATGCAGAAGGATATGACTTTATTATGGGTAATGACACCACAATTATATGGACTGAATCAGGATTTTCAGAATGTGGTACTTGTCATGATCTTCCCCCTAAAGGTCACAATCCGGTTTATATTTTATGTGGTGGTTGTCACAGATCTGTGGTTGCGAGTGACAACGTAACTATAATTGACAAAGCTAAACACATCAACGGAGAGATCGATTATCCATAGGAGGAGTTAGAAAATGAAGAATGTCATCATGATTATCATCATAGCGTGTTCTGTTCTATTTGCGCAAGAAGCACCAAAGTTCGAATATGTTGGTGCAAACAAATGTAAGGTTTGCCACAGCAGTAAGAAAAAAGGCGCCCAATACAAAAAGTGGGAGACGACCGCGCATGCAAAGTCCTACGAAACATTGTTGACGGATGAGGCAAAGGAAATCGCCAAGGCAAAAGGGATGAAAGAGGAGCCTCACCTTTCAGGAGAGTGCCTCCAGTGTCATGTCACTGGTTGGGAAAAAGGTGGATACGAAATAAAAGATGATACTTTCTGGAATCCTGCTGATGATGATAGAAAGGGTAAGAAGGCTGCAAAGAGAATGTTGGGACTCCAGTCTGTGGGTTGTGAAGTGTGTCACGGTCCCGGCAGTGCTTATAAGTCAATGAAAGTTATGGATGCAATTTATGAAGGAACAACGTATGCCGATTCGGTAGGCTTATTAACCCCTGATGAAGCTACCTGCGTTCAATGTCATAATGAGGAAAGTCCTTCATATCAGCCCTTTAACTTTGAGTATCGGGTAAAAGAGATTGCCCATCCCTATCCTCCCGATATGGGACTGGATTGATGCCACGACATGGTGACGGCTCTTCTGGAGACTTGAAAGGTGTTGGTTATTGGTTAGTGCCTGCCCCGTAAGGATCGAAGTGACTGTACGGGGGTGATTAGTCAGTGGTCATTTGTTCTCCTCTAGCAGGCGGATCACGTCATTAGGTCATTGAGTCATTGTTTGTGAAACATGATGCGTGCCTGCCTCATATGGAGCTTGTCCCGATTGTTATCGGGATGCGGAGGTTACTTGCTACTTGTCCAAAGGACTCCTCCGGAGAAACTTTTGCACACTTGAAAAATCCATGAAAAAACGTTATATCATTGCAGTCTTCTTTATCGGCCTCTTGCTTATTGCAGGGCTGTCTGTGGAATATACATCCCGCCCACAATTCTGCCGTAGCTGTCACTATATGGAACCGTACGTGGAATCTTGGGAAAAATCCACTCATTCGGACGTGACGTGTACAGATTGCCATTTCCCGCCTGGTCTGAAATCCAAGCTCAAAAAGAAATTCACCGCCATTTCCATGACTGTGAATTATTTTACAGGTGTCTACAAAAAGAGCAAACCCTGGGCGGAAATAACAGACAGCAGTTGCCTGCGTTCTGGCTGCCATGTCGAAAGATTACTTGAGGGTCGAGTATTATTTAAAGAGGGAATTATTTTTTACCATGAACCTCATTTGATAAACCTTCGCCGCGAGAAAAAACTCCGCTGTACAAGTTGTCACTCTCAGATTGTACAGGGTGAACACATCACGGTGACAGAATCAACTTGTTTTCTCTGTCATTTTAAACATCAACCGGAGGATATGCCCATTGATGATTGTACATGGTGCCATGAAGCTCCCATTTCAAGCGAGACTATGGAGGTCAAATATGATCATGGCTTTGTTTTGGATCAAAACATTGAATGCCAGAAATGCCACGGACCTATGCAGGTTGGAGATGGCGCAGTTCCCATTGAGCGTTGTAGTTCTTGTCATGCTGAAGTGGAGAAAATTGAAAAGTATGATGATACTGTTTTCATCCACAAGGAACACGTGACTGATCACAAAGTAGAGTGCCAGAATTGCCATCTGGTTATTCAACATAAATCCATTTCCAGGACTGCTGAGATTATGCCCGAGTGTGTATCCTGTCACGACAAGCCCCATCAGGTTCAGCTTGATCTTTTCTCGGGGATTGGTGGAAAAAATATCCCTCCCCATCCCAATCCCATGTTTGACAAAGGCTTGAACTGCCAGGCGTGCCACATCTTTCATCAATCTGAAAATGGCTTCCCGGAAATGGGGGAAACGCTTGTTGCAAAAGCGGAGTCGTGCGAGAAGTGCCATGGAGAGGGTTATGTTAGGATAGTTGAACAATGGAAAACGCTGATGACGGTAAAAATAGACCTTTTGGGAAATGTGTTTGAGGTTGTTGAGAAGGAAATCGCCAGCGAGGGCATTTCTGATGAGGTTCGACGCTATGCTTTAACATTTCTTGAAGATGCCAGTTTTAATTTCCAATTGGTAAAACAGGGCAACATTGTTCATAATGTCGCTTATTCTGACGAATTGTTATTCTCTGCCCACGATTATCTGGGAAAAGCATTAAAGGCTATCAATTCAACGACAAGCATTCCTGATATTTCTGTGTATAGCAAGCTTGTTCCTTCCGAATGTAAAAATTGCCATTATGGGCAGGAAGAAATCGATGTTCAGGTATTTGGGGTAAGTTTTTCGCATAATATTCATATCGTAAAGAATCGACTTCTCTGTTCAAAGTGTCATTCCAATATGAGAAAACATGGAGAGCTGGTCATATCCAGAAAGGAGTGTCTATCATGTCATCACACTCAGGAAGAATTACATTGTGTTAAATGCCATGAACTCCAGGCACAAATTTTCGATGGTTCTGTCGGATTTGCTACAGAGATATTACCAGATGTCATGTACGAAGAGGGGGTAGAATGCTTTTCCTGCCATGAGGGAATTGAGGAGCCTATTGAAAAAGCAAAGAAGGAGAAATGTTCTGAATGTCATGATCCTGAATATGAAGAATTATTCATGGAATGGCAGAGTGAGACAACTGTATCTATTGAGAAAATCTCAAACCAATTAGATTATTTTGAAACAATAAAAATTAGTCAGAAAAATAAGTTAAAAATAGACAAGATCATGAGAGGTCTCCACAGAATAGAAAAAGATGGAAGCAAGGGCGTACACAATATTGTGCTAACAGAGAAAACACTCACTGAGTATCAAAATATTTTGTATGAGATACAAATTGAAGTTGGCCAATAAATTAAACAAAAAACGTTGGTTGTCCTCACTCTAACTATGGAGAATTCCACATCCCCATCTTTCTGTTACATCATTTATTTCTTAGACTTTTTTTTACCGAGCTAACCCAAAAAAATGAGAAAGATGATTTAATAAAAAAGAGGTTTGTGGTTTTCCAATTGGTGTTTTTAAAAAAATGTTGGTGTTAATTGTTATTGTATTTCGCTAAATTTTTAGGAGGTATTTTCATTGGAAATTGAGTCAACACATCAACGACGTTCCTTTCTAAAATGGTTGATGGGTTTGAGCATCTTTGGGTGGTTAGGTACAGTATTTTATCCCATTGCCAGATTTCTAATTCCTCCCCGCATTCCCGAAGCTAATATTTCTTCTATTCGTGTTGGTACTGCTAAAGATTTCTTGGTGGGCACTGGTACTATTTTTCAATTTGGTCGGAAGCCTGGTATTTTAATTAGATTGAAAAATGATGACTATAAAGCATTTGATGCCACATGTACCCATCTAAGTTGCATCGTTCAGTATCGAGATGATTTAAATCAGATCTGGTGTGCTTGTCACAACGGAAGATTTGATCTTTCCGGTCGAAATGTAGCCGGACCTCCCCCGAGACCGTTGGAGGAGTTCGATGTCAACATGAAGGGGGACGAAGTGTGGGTGACAAAGAGAACTTGAGGGTGGCATCGTGAAGGAACATCTGTTTCAATGGATCGATCAACGCTTTGAGATTGGAGCTTTCATTGAGTTCTTGAAAAAAAAGAGAGTACCTCATGGGAAAGGGTGGTATTGGTATTATTTCGGGGGTGTGGCTCTTTTTCTATTCATTATTCAGGTAGTTACAGGCATTCTTCTTTTACTCTATTACAAAGCCAGTGCCGATTCGGCGTTTGAAAGCATACGCTTTATTATGTCCCAGGTAGAGTTTGGCTGGTTGATCAGGTCGTTACATACCTGGTCTGCAAACCTCATGCTTCTGGCAATATTTATCCATATGTTCAGTGTTTTTTTTCTGGGTGCCTATAAGAAACCCCGAGAGTTGACATGGGTTACGGGTTTTTTCCTACTCCTACTGGCAATGTTTTTTGGGTTTAGTGGCTACCTGCTTCCCTGGAATGAACTTTCTTACTTTGCAACGAAAGTGGGAACAGACATTATCGGTGTGATTCCTGTTGTTGGAAAAGGAGTGATGACTCTTCTCAGAGGAAGTGAAGAAGTAACAGGTGCGACATTACCCCGATTCTATGGAATTCATGTCGCCGTACTTCCGATTTTGTTCTTCATTCTTCTTTCGGCCCACTTACTTTTTATCCAGATCCAGGGAATGCATGAACCGAAAGGGTGGGATAAATTATCTGAAGAGAAAAAAATTTACATCCCCTTTTTCCCGAACTTTATTTTGAGGGATCTGCTGCTATGGCTAATAGTTTTAAATATTCTTGCTTTTCTAGCTGTCTTTTTCCCCTGGGAATTAGGTGAAAAGGCAAATCTTTTCGCCTCGGCACCAGCAGGAATCAAGCCGGAGTGGTATTTCATGTTCATGTTCGAAACTTTGAAGTTTATCCCTGCAAAGGTGTGGGTTATCGACGGTGAACTGTTGGGAATTTTGGCATTTGGTATCGGAGGGTTGGTATGGTTATTAATTCCGTTTATAGATAAAACGGAAGAGGGAACTGTTCGAAGCAGAACTGTTAAGATTGGGGGTCTGTTTGTCGTCGCTTTCATTGTTATAATGACAGCCTTGGGGTATTTATTATGATGTGGTTTGTACTATTTTTTATGCTTCACTTTGTTTTTTCAGAAGTAGCAATGGCCTCTGATGATAATGAATCAGTGGTTAACGAGTGTTTGAGTTGTCATATAGAATTAGACGATGAGTTGGCTGCTCCTGCGGAACTATTTTCCAACGATATTCATTTTCAACTTGGTTTTACTTGTGCTGATTGCCATGGTGGTGATCCAACGACGGATGATTTTGATGAGGCGAAAGATGAGGAGACTGGGTTTATCGGTGTTCCTGGAGCAGTTGACATTCCAGGGCTTTGTGGTGAATGCCACAACGATCCTACGTTAATGAGAAGGTTCAATCCTAATATTCCAGTGGATCAAGAGACCAAGTATTGGACAAGTCAACATGGAATCTCACTCAAAAAGGGGAATACTTCTGTTGCCACCTGTTCCTCTTGCCACGGAATTCATGGTATCCTACCCAAGAGTGATGCAAGATCTAAAGTTTATCCTAAAAACGTGGCCGCTACGTGCAATAATTGCCATGGATATAAACCCTTGATGGATCAATTTGGTCTATCTGATGACAATTATGAAGACTATGCGGAGAGTGTACATGGAATTGCAGTTCTAAAACGAGGAGATTTCTCGGCACCCACATGCAACGATTGTCATGGGAACCATGGTGCTATGCCTCCGGATGCTGTATCGATCAAAATGGTCTGTGGTAACTGCCATGTGAACAACTTTAATCTTTTTCGTAAGAGCAAGATGAGCCGGATTTTCGAAATGAGAGGATTGCACGGATGTGAGGTTTGTCATAGTAACCACCGGATTTTGCATCCCACAGATGAGAAGATTTCGGTTGACGAAGGGGGCGTGTGTATGAAATGTCACCGTACTGGTGATAAAGGATATACAGAAGCTCAGAGTATGTACTCCACCCTTATAGGATTAAAGAAAACTATATCTGAAGCCAGGCAATCTGTCTCAAAAGCCGAGATTAGAGGTATGGATGTTGGGGAAGCGTTATTCGACATTCAATCTGCAAATGATGCTCTCATCCGGTCCAGAACGATGATTCATACATTTGATTCAAAGGAAGTAAAACAGACTGCCCAACCTGGTAGGGAATTTGCGTTAAAGGCTAAGCAGAAGGGTGAAGAAGCTCTTCTAGAGTATATGACACGAAGAGTCTGGTTAGGTACATCGACCTTTTTTATCACATTCTTAGTGATAGTTCTATTCGTTTATATTAAAAAAATCGAGAGATAGTGAAGCGAGGGGTTTAGACTGAAGTATAGACTTTAGTCTTTTTTGAAAAAGATCAAGACTGTGCTGTTTTGTGATCATAATTAATCTTCAGGTATCAAATAGAGTAAATAAGCATATAAGTCTCTTAGCTCATCAGGCGAAAGCTCAGGCCATTTAATATTCTTCGTGATAACAAGTTCATGCATATAGGGAACATGGTTCCACATTGTTTTGACAAGGTCAGTCGGAGTTGCTAAATATATTGATCCTGTAAAAGCTAACTTCTCGCCGACGGCATGACATTTTGCGCAGGACTTTGCCTTAAAGACTCGTTTTCCCTTTCGGGTGTCACCCGGTGAACCTTGATAATCGAAAAAATAGAGATATGCAATCAGATCAGCCATCTCCGATCCTTTAAAAGTAGGCCAATCGATACCTTCCTCTTCCATTACATCCCACATCACTTTTCCGTGATTCCACATGGTTCCCGCAATGGCGGTGACGCTCCGATGGAGATTCATCTCATTTAACCTTGCTCCCGTGGAAGGTTGGTCATCTTCAATCGCGTGGCAGTAGCTGCACCCCTTTAGCACGAATAATTTGGAACCCGATTTTGGATTTCCCGGTGACATGTAATGACTTTTGGTGGGCTGACCTCGCGTTAAAGCTCTCAGATATGCACTAATATGTGTGATATCTTCATCTTCGAACATGGGCCTTTCAATACCCAGCTCCTCCATACTTTTTTGCATATCAGGACCGTGATTCCATATCACTTGTGCGATGTAAAGAGGAGAGGCATATTCCTTTAATTGATCCAATGCAATTCCTTGGGGTTTACCTTTATCGCCGATCCGGTGACATTTTAAACAAGTTTTTGTTTCAAGTAAGCTACGACCTTTAGAGACATTACCCGGCTCACCCAAATATCGAAGGTAAAATAGATAGCTTATTAATTGATCCAGTTCGCCACTGGATAGTGTGGGCCAATCTTTTTCAAGATAGTCGGTTTGGATTGCCATTTTTGGGGCATGATTCCATAGTCGTGAAGCCAGATCAAAAAAGCTGCCAAAAAATTTGTCTCTGCCTAAATCCGGTCCGAGATCACCTCCGAAACCATCAATTGCATGACAGTCTATACATCCTTTTTCCTCAAAAACGATCCGTCCAATCATTGGATTTGAGGGAATATCATCTTGCGGCCAAGTCTTGGGTATCATTGTTCCATAGACGAAATAACCAATTGTAAGTGCAATTACTAAAGTAGAGCCGATGATTCGTGGAATGTTAATCTGACAGGATGGATTTTTGTTATTTATTTGATTATTCATTCCAAACCCTCACTTTTGTGCTCGATCTTTTTGTCTACCTGATTACGCTGTAGGCCGATAAAAACATAGGTCAGAGTGCTCGCTAACATAATAAAAATGGGTATTACTACTATGCTGATTCCAACGGAAGCGTCCGGCATATCTTGAAGTTTAATGGCTACGCGAATCAATGTTAATATCCACCAAGTAACGCCTGAAACAAAAATCCAGATCAAAGATATGCTTGCAACCTGCGCGTAGAATATGAGTCTTGATGTTTTTTCTTTTTGTTCCACCATTAACCTTCTAATTCAATATTTGTATCCGGTTGATAGCTTTCAATTCTCGCTTTTACATCTTCCAGGCCTTCTTTTCTGCCTTCTTTAATTTCCCAAACCGATATTACAGGAAAAAATTTGGAAAATAATAGGAATGCAAGTGCAAAAGCAGTCAATCCAGCTAAAAATAGAGCCCATTCCACTAAAGACGGTAGATATATCTGGTGCGCCATGTGTAACCTTGGATTGGCTAAAGATGGAACCACAATATTCAGCCGTTCAAGCCACATCCCAATAACGACTGCAGAACTGGCTACAGCGATTCCTGTAATTGTTTTCAACTTTTTGTTGCTTAAAATGATCACCGGGATAATAAAATTACATATTATCATTCCCCAGAATAGGGGCCAATATTCTCCGGTAAATTTGTAAAGAATGGTTTTCATTTCATGAGGTTCACCTCCATAAATACCCGTCAGGTATTCGGAAAACGTAAAATAAATCCAGAGGAGGGACATGATGAGTAATAATGTGGATAGGAATTGGAAGTGAATGAGCTTAAGATACCCTTCAAGGTGGAAAACTTTTCTAAAAATGATCATCACAAGGAGAAGGGCGGCGATCCCAGAGAAGATAGCGCCCACCACAAAATAAGGTCCGAAAATGGTACTGTGCCAACCTGGCTGTAGTGTCATTGAAAATATAAACGAGATGACTGTGTGGACAGAAACAGCGATGGGTATAACCATTACCATCATGATTGTAATTGCACGCTCGAGAATATGTTTTTGCTTTTCTGTTCCTGTCCATCCCCAGGAAAGAAAGTTATACAGCCAGTGGGGCCGTACACCCATATCACGAAGGCGGGCGATATCGGGGATCATGGGTAAGAAAAGATAAACAGTACTCGCAGTAAAATAACAGGTAATTGCAGTAACATCCCAGAGCAGAGGAGATTGTAGACGTCCGTAATAAAGGAGGTTCAACATTCTGTCAGGTCTTCCTAAATCAATGATAGGATGTAAGCCTCCGATCGCTAACACTATGGCAGTAATGACTTCCGCCATCCGAGTGATGGGTCGCCGCCATTCGGCTTTAGACAACCTTAATATGGCTGATATCAGTGTTCCGGCATGACTGATACCGATAAAAAAGACGAAGTTTACGATGTAAAATCCCCAGGAAATCGGTCGATTTAAACCCGTAACTCCCAAACCAAGACTAATCTGTGTACTATACATATACATGGTCCACACGAAAATGGCGAACAAAATTCCTCCCAGGATAAGGGCTCCCCGCCCCTTTTCGACGATGGGTTTATAGAGAATGTAATCAGGATCTTTTTTGAATTCGTCTAAGGTCATATCAATCTTCTCTCGACAAGTAAACGACTTTAGGTTCGGTTCCAAGGTCTTCTTGCATTCTAAAAGCTCTGTTAGATTTCTTTAAACGATAAACCTCATGATTTTCATTTTCAAAATCACCAAATACGATTGCTGATGTGGGACAGGCTTCCTTACATGCAGGCTGGTAATCCGCTTCTTTAAGGGCTCTCGATTCAAATTTTGCTTGTTCTCTTGCATGTTGTAACCTGTGACTGCAGAAAGAACATTTTTCAACGACACCTTTCATACGCAGGCTCACATCGGGATTGCAAGTCTGTAGGAATTCTTCAGGTCTTTCAGGTTCATACCAATTAAATGATTTGACGGTATATGGGCAGGCAACCATACAATAACGGCAACCAATGCATCGATGATAAATCTGTGCTACCAGACCTTCATTATTTTTATATGTAGATCTGACCGGACACACTTTTGTGCAGGGTGGATTTTCACAATGGAAACATGGACGAGGAATATATTGCACCCGGACATCCGGGTATTCCCCTTCTACCACTTCCACAATATCCATCCAGAATAACGCTCTTCCTATCTGAGATTCTTCAGGACCTACATTGGGAACATTGTTCTCTGATCTACAGGCTGAGACACAGGCAGCACAACCGGTACATTTATTCAGATCAATAACCATTCCCCAACTTGGCATATCAGACTCCTGTTAAGACCCGACTAACTTTGACGCGCGTTCCATTTAGCGCCGGTGTGTTGGAAAGTGAATCGTAATTATTCTCGATTAAATCAGTCACATTCGCCCCAATTCCCGTACCAAACCGACCATAGGAAGTATGACCCATTCCAAGAGCCATATGGATGATACCCGGTCTAATCCCTGGGAAAATCCGTACTTCTGCCTGAATCCGACCGTTGGATGATTCCACCCATGCCAATTTGTTATCCCTTAAACCATATTCTCGTGCTGTGTCCGGATTTATTTCTATCCACGATTTCCAGTGTTTTCCTATTTGTATACCGACCATTTCCATCATAGAGGGTTGAGAAGCACCTTTTCCATCTCGATTGGTTAAAAGCTGGGAAACCGTCAGAAGAAGAGGAAATTCTTCAGGTCTGCCAAAAGAGTAAAGTATCTCGTGATGAGGTAATAACAGATCATCACCTCGTGCAGAAATATGTAATGAACTGAGTAATCTATTATGCTTCTCTTGTGATGTGCTCCCTTCCACATTGATTGCTTTTTCGCCAAGAGCTTTTTCTAATGTGGTAGAATAAAATTCAAACTTTCCTGTCTTGGTTTGGAAAATCTCCTTTTTTAACCTGGTTGGATCAATTGGATTCCACCATCCACCGTTTTTGACCAGTAATTTTTGAAATGATTTGAAAGTTTCGTATTGTTGTACTTTCCATCCTCGCACCTTCAGATATTCGATCCACTCAGGATCTGAAGATTTGGATATAACTGCCCCTTCTCCCGATTTGTATAAAGATTCCAATCTCTTTCGTACAAGGTCTTTGTAACTTTTCCATGGGAAGTGTTGTGATCCTATAGCAGACTTTCCGGATTCAATCAGAATGTCTCCAGCTTGTTTGGTATCGAAAATGGGGCTTATCACAGGTCGTTGTAAGCCAATATGACTGAAAATCAACCCGGATTTTGGACCACTGATATCCATCTTCTCAAGGTAGGAATGAACTGGGAAGATGTAGTCGCAATGCTTAGCAGTTTCATCAACAAACATACCTAAGTAGATAACATTTTTTATTTTGTGTAGGGCTTGTCTGATAGCCTCTTTATTCCTTGAATTAAAGATAGGATTTGAATCTACGATAATCAAAGTATCGATTAAATCATCATCTATAGATATGATGGCTTCAGCAAACTGATCAATTGTGACGTCACCAAATATAGACGGGACTCCAATCTCTGATCCGACTTTTGGATGGGAAAGAGATTTTTGGGTCTGCTTGTCCAGACTTAATTCCGGTAAATGGAATTCAGGAGTTGGAGGCGTAAAGTATATTCCACCCTTTTTCTGGATGTTTCCTATCATTGCGTTCAAGCAATAAACAGCCCACTGAGAAAAACTTCCGTTTGTGGTATACCGTGAAGCGTCATCTGAAATGGCAACAGCAGGTTTGTGAGTACCAAATTCCTTCCCAAGAAGGATGATCATTTCCGTTGGGACACCAGTAATTTCAGCAACTTTTTCGGGGTAATAATTCGATTTTACGAATGATTCAAATCCCATGTGCTCTCGATTGTTTTTATCTTTGAACGGAGAGAATCCAAATGTGTTTTTTTGAATAAAGTCTTTATCATATAATTCGTTTACGATTAGTATATAAGCTATACCTAATGATAAAGCGCCATGTGTCCCCGGATGAATAGGAATCCATCTATCTGCATTGGATCCTGTAAGATTAATTTGAGAATCAATTTGCACTAAAACGGCTTTTTTCTCTCTTCTCGGCGTTCTGAGGTGACTGTATAACTGTTGATAATAAACGGGTGACAATCCTTCTTCGAGGAAATTGCTGCCAAAATTGAGAATGTATTTACTGTTAGCAAGGTCGTATACCGGTGTATCCTTTATCCCTTGTGACAACTGTACGGCAGTAGAATTTTCCAGAAGATTTTCATCTTCGAAGTAATTTGGTGATCCAATCCCTTTCATCCAATATTGAGATAATGCTCTCATTAGTGGAGAGTTATCACCATTGATCATGGCAATTTTATAACCTTCGCCTTTGGAGATAAGTGGTTGGAGCTTTTCAGAAAGTGAGTTTAGAGCTTGCTCCCAACTGACATCTTCCCAATCTCCACGGCCTTTAGTCCCTAACCGTTTTAGCGGATTTTTTACACGATCCGGATTAAAAAGAACCTCCATAGAAGTGTGTGCCATTGGGCAGACCCCACCGCGATTTACGGGGAACATGGGATTACCCTTGATATATACAGGTATGCCATCAATCCGACGGACACTGATTCCACATCCACCGGGACATTGACCACAGACCGTATTAACCCAGGTTTCCTTACCGATGCTTCTGGTAGCTTTCTCCAGGACTTTTTGAGGAACCGCCATCAGGTCGGAGAAAAGAAAATGACCAGCAGTAGCGCCTCCAGCGGTCAATCCTGCAAGTTTAAGAAAATTTCTTCGTGTTATATAATGTATTTTGTTCTTTTTCATCTGTGGCAAGCCAAACAATCGTTCGTAATCTTGTGCTCCTCATGACATTCCATGCAGTAATCCATGGTTATATTAATTAAAGGGGCGGAGGGCGGCTCCGTTAATTGTCCCATCTCGCCATGACATGACTCACACAGGACATTCCCAATGGTTACATGTCGTCTATGGGAGAAATATACATGATCGGGTACTTTGTATACCCTTTTCCATGGGATTTCACGATTTTCATTAGTATATGATAGTAATGTGTTTTCAATCTCTGTTTCCGTCATCGGTTCCGAATGACATTCATAACATATTTTAATACTTGGAAGCGTGGCTCTGGGATGTTTGGTGACTTGGGTGTGACATGATGAACATTCCAAGTCCAGTTCTTCTACATGTTTTTCATGGCTGAAGGGGATGGGTTGAATAATCGGTTTCGGACCTCTACTTAGTCCAAAGAGGGAAAGTCCTGATATAATTATAATACCAATAACAATCGCTGTGATAATGTTTTTATTCACCAGAGATCTTCATCCTCATCGTCTTCTTCCTCTTTTCAGGAGAAACCTTCAGGAACCTTGTGTACAATTTTTTCAACAAATTCTTCAAAGTTATACGGTTTATATTTTGGACTTCTTTCATCATGACACTTGGTACATGTTTCTTCGGATGGAATAATGAGCCCGTTGGCTATAGACTTATCTCTATCTAGCAAGATATCAATTTTTTTGTATTTGCTGCCTGTCCGTCGTATCGGTAGTGTAGACAAGCGCCTTAGCCTGGATAGTTACTAATTATCAAATAACCCATGACTCAATAATCTCCTCTTCTCTATCACTTCTTCGGCTAAATGTTCAAGATTTTCATTCTCTAATAAGGATTTTATGCTATCCTGAATCGTCATCCAGTTATTATGAAAGGGGCAAATTGCTTCATCTGAACAAACATCCAAACCAATCACGCACATATCTGAGCTTGAAACGGGTCCATCGATCACTTCAACAATATCTATAATTTTAATATCTCTGCTTGGGCGGGCTAAAGTTACACCGCCATGTCGTCCACGATAAGTTTTAAGTAAGTTATGTTTTGTTAATACTTGAACAATCTTTTTTAGGAAATGATTGGGAATTTGAAATTCATCCGCAATCTCATCGGTAATTATAGGAATATCCGTCATTTTTTCTGCAATGTAAATCATCGTTTGGATGGCGTATTCAGCTGACTTTGAGTATAGCATTTATAAGTGGATATCTTTCTCTTGTTATCCAAATTTAAAACTTATTATTCAAACCTGTCAAGAGAAAAATGAGACAAAAAGGTATAAATTCCCATATATAGTGTCTGATCGAAAACAGGGGTTGATCATCCGTCAGCGTTCGACTGAGCTCAAGCCGAAGTCTGACGGACTCTTATTTACTCGAATCCCGTACACGAAGTGCCTGCCTGGTCGGCAGACAGGTCGGGATGCCGTCTTGTTCCTCGACAAACCACTTTCTGAAGGATCCCGTCCGAAGGACCCTGTAGGTGGAAAAGTACGCTGGAAACAGGACAGCACGTCCGGTTTGAGTAATATTTTTTGTTCAGACACTAACTATCCGATCACCGACCCGTTTCCCGACAAGCTTGTCGGGACGACGGATAATAACTTGAAAGACCCAATAAAAATAATAGTAATCATTACTATTATCTTGTTTGTCTGAAAATCTTATAATATATTTGGCTTCGTAATGCGATACAGTAAACAGAGAAAAGAAATATTAGAAATAGTCAAATCAACAAATTCTCATCCTACAGCAGATTGGATTTATGAAAGGGTGAGAATGCAAGTTCCCAATATCAGTCTTGGCACTGTTTATCGGAATTTACGCCAGCTCGTAGACAATGATCTAATACATGCCCGAACTGTTAATGGAATGGTTCATTACGATGGAAGTCTTGGGGATCATCAGCATTTTTATTGCACCAATTGCAACACTCTTTATGACCTGGATCTCTCTCTGGAAGATTTTGTCTCAGAAATTACAGAAAATTTAGGATATGTTATTCACGGATGTGATCTTCAGTTAAATGGGGTTTGCAATTCGTGCCAACAAGATCAATAATGAATAAAGGAGAAAAATAAAGATGATAGTAACAAAACAAGCACCAGGTTTTACCGCAACTGCAGTGATGCCGGATAATTCAATTAAAGAAATCAGTCTCTCAGATTACAAAGGAAAGAAGGTAGTTCTATTCTTTTATCCTCTGGACTTTACTTTCGTTTGTCCAACAGAGTTACTTGCCTTTGATCACCGTTTAAAAGAGTTTGAGAAACGTGGGGTACAGGTATTGGGTTGCTCCGTTGATTCAGAATTCAGTCACTTAGCTTGGAAGAATACCGAAATTAAAAGTGGTGGGATTGGAAACGTCCAATATCCCATAATCGCAGATTTGGACAAATCAATTTCCCGTTCCTTTGACGTCCTTATAGAGTCGGAAGATGCTGAAGAATTGACAAGCGTAGGAGGAACAGTTGCTCTTCGAGGATCTTTCCTGATCGATGAGGAAGGTATTGTGCGTCATGCAGTCATCAATGATTTACCTTTAGGTCGAAATATTGATGAGATGCTCAGAATGGTAGACGCCCTTTCTTTTCACCAGGAACATGGGGAAGTTTGCCCTGCAGGTTGGCAAGAAGGAGATGAAGGAATGGCTGGTACTACTGAAGGCGTGGCAGAGTATCTGAGTAAGCACGGCGATAAACTGTAAATCACAATCCCTTACAAATGAGATGGGAGTAGGATACTCGGATTCCTGCTCCCTTCTTATTTACCACCTCAAAAGTGCGACGCATTTCGGAAGTATGTAATACTCAGAGTTCTGTCATGGTCACGTTATTTACAACTATTAGTGAAGTTACAGGTTATTGTAATTCCTTAGTAATGGGGACATAATTTAAGAACCAAGAACCAAACTCCAAGAACCAAGAGTCGGAATTCACTGATTTTCAAGGATATTTGGATATTGGTTCTTGGGTCTTTCAGACTATTCTTTCCACCCATAACTAAGGGATTACCAAATGCAATGTGTCTTTATTGTTTTTTGAATTGATATTACATATATTGGCATTATCCAGAAACTATATACTTACTTGTTAGGCCGCATTGTTCTGTAGCCAACAAGTTTGGCGACATTCGGTAATGAACACATAAGAACGAGCTCACAAGGGCAAAAAGGAGCAGCCTATGAACCTTTGAGACCGAGACCGGTTTGAAGTAAGTAACACTTTCTGTTTGTATACACAACCGTTCACCCGAAATCACGGGTGACCCATCGGCCTAAAGGAGGCAATCTGATGAAACTCAGTAATCTATTGGTCGTCAATGCCATCGTCGCGCTCGGATACAGCATTAGCTTTTTGCTGGTACCGGCAACAGTGTTGTCACTGTATGGCGTCACACAAGGCCCAGGTGAGATACTCATG
>JADFPG010000059.1:16747-17440 GCA_022562455.1 Fidelibacterota bacterium
GGGCAATTCTTTGGGGTGGCGCTCATCGCGATTGGCCTGCTAACCTGGTTCGCCAGAAACGTCGCGGATTCCGAGGCGCAGCGGGCCATCATCCTCGCCTTGTTGATCTCCAGTATCATTGGCGTCATCGTGGCTGTACTAGGCACAGTTTCTGGCGTGATGAACGCAGTCGGCTGGTCGGCCATCGGAATCTACCTATTGTTGGCGTTGGGGTATGCGTATTTCCAGTTTATGAAGCCAAGTGCTTCCTAAGCAACGTCCTTCGCTTAACAATCCCGGCGTTCAGCCAGTCGGGCGAAACGTAGCTCAAGAGAGGGTGTAGCGCCAAGCGAATGCCGGTTACAGCACGGCCACGGCCATCAACTCCGGCAAACATGAGCCTGCCGACGACGGGCGGGCGTCGGCAGGCTTTGTCATTTACGCCATTGCATAAGCAAGGCGTCGTACTCAAGGCAAATGGCGGCCTAACCCCCGCTGCACCTGACCGCGCTATCGCGCGCGAAATCAGCGGCTCCGTGGTCAGCGACGGTGTCTTCTGGCGAGGTCTCTCACGCTAGAACCGCGCGGCAGGTGAGCTTTTCCGTTAGGCAAGAGAAGCATATGCATATCACGCACAGCTATTGCGGCACAACCAAAGGCAATTTTCGTTGCCTGCTTTTCTTGATGCTTAAGGATTACATTGAAGCCGAGTCC
>JADFPG010000181.1 GCA_022562455.1 Fidelibacterota bacterium
AGCTGGCGGCTGAGGAACCATACACCGGCAGTATTGGTCAGGGTGAAGTAGGCTTTTATATAGGCGGATTTTTAAGTAATGTAAATGATTTTTATCGCGGATTAATTAGAGATGTGAAATTATGGGACATACCACGATCTCAAAGCGAAATTCAAGATGGGATGTTCGTACAGTTGAATGGCGCCGAGCCGGGACTCCGCGGTTATTGGCCCTTGAATGTATTTAGTGAAGAAAATGGTTTTTATCCCGTAGCAACTGATCATTCAACTTTTGGAAATCACCTCCATGTACAAGGCAATATCATCATGGCGGATACCGATATAAATGATGAACCTCTTATTGAGCCATGGTTCGATCAAGAACTCTATGCCGGCGCTGTCATAAACGAACCTTTTAGTCATCGACCCATTATTGATGGATGGCCGATTAACTGGTCGGTAATTATGTCACCTTCTGGAGTTTCTCTCAATCCAATTACCGGACGAGTTGACTGGACTCCTGCACAAGATCAGACAGGTAAACAACAAATAATTATTGAAGCATGGAATGAATTGGGGACGGCACAAGGAGAACTAAACATATTTGTTGATGAATTTCAGGTTGATAGATCTCAACATGATAATAATAAAATTGTTTTTGATGTATTTAACAATGGAGTTGTTGGCTCAATACTCGGTGGATATGCTTCGGGGAATATCGGTAATGGTTTTCAATTTTTTGGACAAAATGGTTTATACGAAGGAGACTTATTAATTGGTTATTCTGAAGATCAAGTTTCCGGTATTTTATATAATCGGGAATTTGCCACCCGCAGTATGCTAACTGAAATTGAAAGTCCTTACGACTGGTTTGATCAAGCATTTCAATCAGAATTTGATGACAGCCGTGCACCGGACCCCATCGGAGTATATATCATTCAACGATCGTTTTCGAAATCTACAGAACCTGATAATGATTATGTTATTGTAGAATATGAAATTATAAATATAAATGATTATGCACTGGATAGTATTTATGTCGGATTGGCAATGGATTGGGATGTTGGGGATCCGTGGAATAATATGGGTGGTTTTGATGTGGCACGAAAATTGAGTTATGTCTATAATCCGGGAGGTCGGGCAGGTTTTGAACGCTCTGATATTGATTTTCCAAATAATCCTAAGAGCCGCAGAATAGTACAACTTGGACAAAATTCATTTTATTATGGAACAGCTATATTGAGCGGTAATGTATCCGGTCATTACATGGAAACAGATGTAATTGCAGGTGAAGATGCAGAAATGTATAACATGATGACCAATATTGTTTATCCGGAAAATACTATTGGTGATAAGCGGACTTATCTCTCTACAGGTCCCTTTGATATTCCTGCGGGCAACAGCATACAGGCAATGTTTATGATTGTTGGAGGTGAAGATTTGGCAGACCTCCAGGCAAACGTTAAGGGTAAGTTCATGATTGGAACCTTAGTGAGCTCTATTCCCGATGAACATTCAATTTTACAATTACAGGATACAATTGCCATTGAATTTGCAGATCAATTTGATCCCAATACGGTGAAAGCAAACATCAATGTTGAAAGTATTGGCTTTGGTTCTCTTGCATTTAATCTTTTCACCGGTTCCAATAATAAAACCATTTTTATTGTTCCAGAGCCGGCTTATCCTACTTCTGACACGGTGCAGGTAATCTTATCGATTGGAATAAAAAACCCTGATGGTCTGTTTTTTGATTATGATAGTGATGGTTCAACGGGAAGTCTGCGTTTTGAGTACTATACTCCTATGATTGCTGATTATACAATGGATAATAAAATCAACTTTGATGATTTCGTGATTTTCAGAGACACTTGGTGGGAACGTGACCAGATAAATGTGGCGCCGTATGAACTCCATCCCTTTGCAGGGGAGATTCCAAATGTATTAATAGAGCCTGACGGCATCTTTGCCTATGATGAACTTATAATGTTTACATATATGTGGAATTGGCAGCATATCAATGGATATTCGTCGAATACGCCTCTTTCAAGGAAGTTAATAAGCGGCGAGTCAAATTTGACATTCATTCCAGAGTATCATTATGAAAATCCCTGGGATTCAGAAACAACCATATCACTTGATTTGAGCGTTGTATTGGAATCGGGTTACGATATTTCTGCAATTGAGTGCATTTTCACTTTTGACCCTGAAGAACTGGAATTGGAAGGGATTGAGTATTGCAATAGTGTTAATAATGAATATCAATGGGTAAACATTCATTACGAGGATAAGGAGTCTGGTCAACTAGTCATTAATATGGCTGATTTCTCTAAAAATTCTTTTATTAATCCCGGAGAAAATTTGTTGCTAAAATTAAAGTTTACTCTACTCACTGATGAGAAAGTTCAAATGGATTACTATTGTGATATTCGGTATGCACCAGATAATCCCCTGATAAAAAGCATTGTGAGCGGCAATACAGAACTGTTGCCGGATACACCCGTCCCTGAAGCGTACATGATATATCAAAATTACCCTAACCCCTTTAACCCAACCACAACTCTTCGCTACGAATTGCCGGAAGAAGCTCATGTAAAACTGATCATTTATGATATTTTAGGACGTGAGGTTAGGCACTTGGTAGATAGTATCGAGGAACCGGGATTCAAATCCATTATTTGGGATGGAAAAAATGATGCGGGGCAGGTACTGGGTGCAGGTGTGTACCTTTATAGAATCCGTGCGGGCAATTATACAAAAACAAAGAAGATGATATTGCTGAAGTGAGAATATTATTACCCGTTGAATAACAATAAATATGAGTGATGAAAATATGTTGAGGAGAATCTTGCGATGGATGTAGCTACGATTATTGGCTTTATTATTGGAATAGGGTTAATCCTGTTCGGCATGGTGGATAGCGTAACAAAATCAATTCCATCAACATTTCTGAATTATCAGGGAATTGCCATAGTCCTTGGCGGCACCGCAGCCGCAACATTAATTAATTATCCTTTAAAAAAAATCTTCAGCCTGTTCAAGGTTGCAGGACTGACTTTCAGAGGAAAAAATGTAGAATCTGATAATGATATTATTAAAACCTTGGTTGATATTAATATAACATCCAGGAAGAAAGGCTTAGTCGAACTGGAAAAAATAATTCCTACCATTAAGAATAGGTTTTTACGGAACGGCCTTCAGTTTATGACTATTGAAAAAGATGGAGATAAACTGCTCCAGTTTTTACACAATGAAATAAACCACACGATGAGACGGCATATGATTGGTCAACGAATGTTTGAGAACATGGGGACATATGCTCCTGCATTTGGTCTACTTGGCACAGTAATGGGATTGATACTTATGATGACCTCCCAATCCAATGGTGGAGCCGCTGATGGATATTCCATGCAAATGGAAAATTCTATGAATCATCTTCTTAGCGGAATGGGTGTTGCCCTTGTTACAACCTTTTATGGTGTATTGCTATCAAACCTGGTTTTCAATCCTATTGCTGGAAAATTAAAAATCAGATCCGAAGAGGAAATATATATAAACGAAATGATGATTATGGGTATTCAAAGTATTCATCAGAAGGAACATCACCTGAAAATGGTCGAAAAACTTCTCACATTCTTAGATAAAAATGCCAAAGAAATTCATCGATCTGAAAATGCAAATTAAAATCGCCAGCTCTACTTCCAGCGGAGATGACCGTTGGATGGTAACCTACGCCTCATTACTGACAGCTGTTCTGGCATTTTTTATACTGATTGTCACGTTGAAGAATAATGAAGCCAAATCTACATTTCAGATTCCTGATACCCTTACCAGAGAAATATATAGGAAAATTATCAGTGAAAAAAAGGAAAATGGACTTGAATGGCTTGATATCGAAAATACCGGTTCCATGGGTGTTAGAATTGTAATTCCATCAGTTGTTGAGGATCAATCCATGTTCAAATCAAACTCAAGTAAAATAACAGATAATTTTCTCCCATATATCAATTCTCTTTCCATGATTATCAAAGGACTCGAATTGGATAAACTTCAACAGAGAAACAAAAAAGTTGCCAGTAACCTTAAAAAACAAAATAAAATACTTAGTCTCGAAATTTTAATCCAGGGTCATACCGATGTTTTACCTGTTCGTACAGGGAAATTTAACAGCAATTGGGATCTGAGTACTGCAAGATCTTATTCTTTTATGAAACTGCTTCAAGAAAATACAGGGTTAACTCCAAATATATTTTCAATAGCAGGTTATGGTCCCTTTCTTCCGAAAACCGACTTGGAAAATTATTCTGAAAATCGCAGAGTGGAAGTGTATATAAAATTCCAGCTTGAATCTATATACGAATATGCAGAAATTTAAATACCCACTTGATAAAAAAATTAAAAATACATGGCTGATCAGCTATGGGGACTTGATCACCTTGTTAATAACATTTTTTATTATGATGAT
>JADFPG010000182.1 GCA_022562455.1 Fidelibacterota bacterium
CGCACACAATTTTAGAAGTTTACAGCGTGTTAACCAGTGCTCCATTTAGACCTAAAATCACTTCTGCAATTGCAAAAAAACTGATAGAAAATAATATTCGAGCTGTGGCCAAAATTGTTTACCTGACAGATAAAGACTATTTTAATATAATAGAGAAAATGTGTAATTCCGATTTAACAGGTGGAATTGTTTATGATGCAATTATTGTAGAATGTGCTATGAATGCAAAAGTCGATGAAATTCTTACGTTAAATCCAAAAGACTTTTCGCGTTTGACAAACGAAAGTTCAATAAGAATAACTACCGTATAAGTTTGAGATTAAAAAGCTGAAATAGCCACCTACTAACCAGCTACCCCCCTTACGTTTCTCTCTGCCTCCCCTGAAGCTTCGGCGGCCAGCCGCTCGCCTGTCCCATCATCCATCTTCCATCAAACATCATCCATCGATGAAGACCATTCGATAATCGAATTCACCAATTCTTCAATACGGTCTTTTATTTTATCATCTTTCAATTTGCGGTTCTTGAAGGCAGCGCTTGTGGAATATACAAAATGGGGAATAATGCGGCACCGGTAATCCAGCATCAGACTATTGACAAAAGGCATAACGGACATATAACCGCCCATCCCTCCTGCGTGGCAAATAAAACCGACCACTTTTTCGGTCCAGCTAATACCGGTAAGTTCCAGTAAATTTTTGGCGACTGCATTCAGGTCATAATTGTAAATGGGACTGGCGATTATCAGTGATTCAGCATTTGCAATCGTTTGGGTTAGTTCTTGTACGGTTGGATTTTCATAGCATTGGTTCCCATCACAAAATGGCAGTTCAATTTCAATTAGATCAATGAGTTCAGCATTCATTTTTATTTTGAAACTGTGTTAATGCATGTTCTGCCAAGACCCGAGTCCGACTGTTTGGGTTCAAACTGGTTGATATGATTAAGTGCATGATGGCCTGAATTTAATCTTTGCGAAAGTTGAATACTTCCGCAAAGTTGATCATTATCTATTAGGAAGAACTTCCTTATTTTATCAAAAGTACTTTTTGCGTTTGAATATTCCACTGTGTTTTCATCTGTATAAAGTAAACTCCACTAGAAAAGGCAGATGCGTTCCATTGGAATTGATGATTATTAGAATTCAAAGAACCGGAAAAAATATTTGCAACCATTCTTCCAGTTAAATCAAATACATCAATATGTATCTGACTCTCAAAATATATTTCAGGAATATTGACTGAAATTAAAGCTGTAGAGTTAAATGGATTTGGATAAACGGGTGACATGGAAATCTGTTGTGGTAAATTATTCTCTTCAGCTATTGAAACATAGTTGACTTCTTTTAATATCCAGTTGTCGGGATCAAGGGTAATATCGTCAATGATTGTTCCGAATCCACCAAACTGATACGATTGACTATGTCCATCATTATCTATAACTATAATTGTATCAAGGTTTGGACCGGTTATGTGCAAATCAATGGGCATATGAAAATACCCTGTCGTTTGCAGTTGATCAATTTGGATGATATACCCATCTGTAGCATCACGTATCCATGATAACCTGTATTGCGGGTACTTTTCTCCATAAATCCATTGTTGGAAAAAATCATTTAAGTTCAAGCCGGAAACGTCTTCGCACACGGACTGAAAATCTTCCGTGGTTGCTGAAGCGTAGGCTAAAGAATCGTTAGATGCATAAGAATGTAAAATCTCGAAAAAGACGCTGTCTCCTACAACGTGCCTCAGCATATGGACCACCCACCCTGCTTTATTGTAGGACAATCCACTATGAAAAATATCACCCACACTCACAGGATTTTCAACGTAAATCGTTCCCGGACCGTAATATGTATGGTTATTCATGTAAGTCTTATAGGCTTGCACCCCACCGGTAAATTCATCCCATAATGCTTCCCCATATCGGGCGAATCCTTCGTTCAGCCAGATGTGATGGAAACTGGCACAGGTAATCATATCCCCCCACCATTGATGGGCCAACTCATGAGCAATGAGCCATTCAGAATATCCACCCAGACTGGTTAATGTCTGGTGTTCCATTCCTCCGCCCCAGCCAAATTCCGCATGGCCATACTTTTCACCCATAAAAGGATATTCGCCAAATTTCCGGGCGAAAAGTGTAATCATGTCTTTTGTCTTGAGGTAGTTGGTTTGCACAGCATCGAAATGATCCGGATAGACATAGAAAATCAAAGGCATTGAATCACCCGTTGCGGACACATAAACATCCTGCCACACGGTGTAGGGATAAATGGCCAGAGAAACCAGATATGTGCAAATGGGATACGATTCTTTCCAATGATACTGTTTTCTGTTATTGGGTAAATCCGTTTCAGATATCAGTTTGCCGTTTGATGCGACAATTTGATTTTCAGGCACGGTAATAAAAATGTCAACTGAATCGGCTTTATCCGAAGGATCGTCCTTGCAAGGCCACCAGTTTCGCGCACCGTAAGGTTCGGATAGTGTCCAGACATGATCCACACCATTATGTTCATCAAAAACAAAAGAACCAAACCCTGATGTTGGCGGTGTTCCATGATAATACACAGTTAATTGGAATTCATAACCTTCTGGGATAGTTTCATCCGGAGCGGGAATTTTTAGTAAGTCATTTTCATGGACGTAATTTGTCAGTTGGTCATATAAAAGGACTGAATCAACTGTTAAGGATGTAGTGAAATCTAATTCAATGGAGTCCGGCTGATTCATACCAACTAATCCATTTATTTGTACAGAACCATTAATTTCATTATCATCAAAATCAATATCCAACTCAATTCGATAATAAGTGATGTCTATTTTTTCCTGGTTTTCAGTAAGCGTTGATTGGAGTTTGAGCATCCGTCCAGCGCCGAGCGCTTTGGAACAGAATTCGGTTGGTTTATCGGTTTGGGGATAAAGAATGCTAAAGGATATAAATGAAAAGACGATTATGTGTCTTATCCCCATGCTCTGATTTTACTATGGATTGGATATGTTCTTCAATATTGACATCGTATTAGAAACATAGCCGGGTTAATAATTTCGATATCAAAATATGATTTTATTTCTAATAAATCACTATCTCCCGTAACAATATATTTTGCATTTGTGGCGACAGCGCATTCTATAAACTTATTGTCATCCGGATCTTTTACTACAATCCTCAAACTCGGCGGTTGAACTGTAAATACACAATTGAACCCTTTTCTGAATAGATTCAACAATTCAACTAATTCCTGTTCATTTCCGAGTTCCATTCTTGTAAGAACATTTATATATTCTTCTACAATAGATTTAGAAAGGCATACAGTTATTTCACCATTCTTCCAATAATCAATAATTCGCTTTGGATTTCCTCCAAAGAATGAGGACACAAAAATATTCGTGTCCACGACAACTTTCACCGATTTTCTTTCCGTACCTGCTTAATTATGTTATCAATATCATCCACGGTGAAATTCTTTTTTAATTTTGTACCGATTCGATCCCAGAGATCATCTACATAAGCAGACATATCATGAGTTGCTACATAGTCTTCGATTAATTCCCGAACTACTTGGCTGGAAGCTTTACCTTCGCTTTGTGATGTTTTTTTGAGACGATTTTTGAGGTTTTTATCTATTCTTATTAGTAGTTGCTCTGACATTATTGACCTAAAATATTTAGTTATATTGTATATACAATATATACGTATCTAACAAATCAGACAAGTACATTTTTATTCAAATAAAAGAGAGCTGCCTATCCATAACTAACCTTGAAAAGGTGGGAAAAATGAACTTTTTCTATGCAAGGCTATCTTTCCTACCTTTTCAAGGTAATTGGCAATGAACGATTAAATATGAAATAATAACGATATTACTCCAACCAAAGCTGTCTATCTAAAGTTCTGTACTGAATGGCAAGCGGCACGGATACGATGAATAAATTTTCCTATTTTAATAAGATCATTTTCTTTGTCTGCATATACTCTCCAGCCTGTCGCCCTTCTTTTTGGTGAGCACGTATCTGATATATATAAACTCCGGCACTTACTGGTTTACCGTGGTCATTGGTTCCATTCCAGATGACTGATTTAAATCCCGGTTCCTCGATACGATTTACCAGATAGCGAACTTCCCTACCTAATATATCATATATAGTAATCGTAACAAATAATTGCTCTGACAAATCGTATCGTAAAGTTGTGACCGGATTGAAGGGGTTGGGATAGTTCGCGTGGAGTGCAAATTCTGAAGGCATCCCAGAATAGTCATCAACAACCCCAAGTACGGATGTTTCACCATAGGCAAACCAGCTTTCATGCCCTTCCACTTGATCATCGGTGCCGTCAGCAAGATTATCATATGCTGTCAAAGCAATCGTATCAGTGATGGAGACGCCTGAGAGGATGTAAGTGGTAGGAGTAGG
>JADFPG010000060.1 GCA_022562455.1 Fidelibacterota bacterium
TGTAGGTATTCTCACCCACACCCAAAATACCGCCATACCAAGTGGCGACTAAGGTAGCGACGAAGCCGGGGAGACTTAATCTTCTTCCGGCAAGAATGAAATCTTTTTCATCTTTATTTTTCGAAGATTTATAAAAACCCAACCATAATAGAAGAATGAAATACCCACCGATGGCGAACCAGTCTAAATAATGCATTGTTTAAATTACCTTAAAATTCATCTGACAGTAAAAGCGAAAAAAAATACTCCAAAATGTTGAGATGCAGAAAAAACATAAACGTTTTGGATTTATATTAACACGGCCACAGTTAATGGTATCAGTCGCATTATAAGACCCCTTTGTGTTTCCCCTATGACCCTCCAGAGGCGGACAGGCAGTGGAAAAGATAGGTATTATATTTTGAATCCTTTGACCATCTCCCGTGCCTGTCCGCCGGAACTGAAATGTAGGTGGATAACAGGGGAGAAAGAAAGAGGGGTTTTTTGTATTGGGAAGAGTATTGAATATCATAAATATCTATGCTGAAATAAAATTATATTCTCAAAATTGATATTTTATGAATCATTCATATGGTTGATAAACAGCCAAATGGGTCCGGAAGTATCTATAGTGAATTCATCCCCTTCTGCTTCGTTGCTGATGCCGTTGCACTCCGGAGGTAATGGCTCTTGGTTCAATGGATATTTCAATCCCACGGTAGAAATAGAATTTATCGGCTCAACAGCAACAATGGAAATGAACTGTCCCTTCGAGGAAGAGAATGACCGTTTATTTTTTAGGCAATAGATACAGGAATAATCTGTAACGAAATGAATATTCATTTTTTGAGAAAATTCTGCAAGCAAATGAAGGTTCCCCATGCTGTGGTCTTCCCGTTTTCCCATTGCCCCCAGAACGACAACGTCATTCAAATCATTGATCAAACACCATTCCAGTGTTTTTTGTAAATCTGTTTTATTTTGTTCCGGAGCCGGAATCCATAATCCTTTGAATTCATGTTTTTTCAACTTTGTGGAATCAAAATCGCCGATAATTACATGGGGAGTTCGGTCTAAGTTCAGAAGTGTATCGGCGCTGCCATCCGTGCAGATGACCGTTCCGGCACTATCCAAAATAGTCAACGGGATGGGATGTGTGGGGAAACGTCCGTTGGCTAACAGAATAATTGGTCTAGTAAACAATTGTTTATCTCGTATCTTACGTTAATTCAATTTAGTAAATTTGGTTATAAATAGACAAATTTCCATTGGATATTTTTCAACAATAGCGAATTTAAAGGACTAACAAAATGTTGTAAATTCCTACTGGAATAAAGTGCATTAGTGTTAAAAAGAACATTGGTTCTTGAAAGGTTTAAATAATGAATGAGTTCACTCCGAAAAGGTATGGTTTACGACGATGAAAGATGAGCCTGAATCGTTAATAGTTATTAAATTTACCATAAGAATTTAGGACGAAAAATGTACAAACCTAACACGAGCCATTTCCAACAAGATATTTTCGCATCAGAGATGTTTCTCCCAAAGAAGAAATTTGAGAAATTGAAACACAGTAAGGAGTATTCATTTTACAAATTGATTTTCTGCAATATCAATGAAGACCTGTTTTCAGTATTATATTCAGACAAAAAGAGTCGTCCCAATGCACCTATTAATGCCATGGTATCTTCATTGATACTACTGCAGCAGAAGAGTTGGACATATGAGCAATTATTAGATCAAATCGATTTTGATTTAAAGACCCGCATGGCACTGGGTTTACATTCTTTTGCAGATACACCCTTTTCAGAATCCACCCTATTTGACTTTCAATTGAAGGTAAATGACTATTGGATAAAGGAAGGGATAAATTTATTTGAGGTTGTGTTTGATGCATTGACAGAGAAGCAGCTCAAAGAACTGAAGTTAAAAACCAATATACAACGCTCGGATTCTTTCTTGGCAGCCAGTAACATTCGTACATACAGCCGGGTACAGTTATTGGTAGAAGTATTGATTCGGCTTCATCGTATTCTTTCAGAAGAAGACCAAGTCCGGTATGCTGATTTATTAAGTCCTTATGTAAAGAAGACCAGCAATAAATTCATTTACTCACTAAAGCGTGAGGATATTCCCCATGCATTAGAAGAGCTTGGAAATGTTTATTATGAACTTCACAGAGCCTTCAAGCCGCATTATGGTGATAGGGAGGTATTTCAGATATTCCAGCGTGTTTACGAAGAACATTTTACGTTTGTTGAAGAGAAAGTAACTATAAAGACGACCAAAGAATTAAACAGTGGCATGCTGCAGAGCCCTGATGATATTGATGCAACCTACCGCAAGAAAAGGGATCAAAAAAGTAAGGGGCATGTCATCAATGTTTCCGAGACAGCCCATCCGGATAATCCTCTCAATTTAATCACCGATGTAGCCGTAGAAAAAAACAATGTTGATGATTCGGAGCTATTGAATAAACGGATAGACAAGATGAAAGAGAAGACACCGGATTTAGATGAGTTGCATACTGACGGTGGTTACGGCAGCGAAGACAATGATGAAAAAATGGAAGAAGAAAAGATTACTCATATACAGACAGCAGTTCGCGGCAGGGAATCAGAAGTTCCTATGGAAATCGAACAATTGCCTGCCCGACAGTCAGGCGGGGAAGAGAATATCTATTCGGTCATTTGTCCTACACAACAGGTTGCAAGTAAACCAACCCGTAAACGGTATAAGGCATGTTTTAATATCCAGGTTTGCAATGGCTGTGAGTTAATAGCTGTTTGTCCGACTGTAGAACAAAAGCGGCAACCATGCCGGGTGTATTATTTTACACATGAGGATTTCCTTTTAGATAAACGACGGCGGGCCATAAACAAAATTCCAAAAGAAAGACGGAAGATAAGACCGAATGTTGAAGCCACCGTCAAAGAGTTTACATCGGGAATGAATCATAAGGGTAAATTGAAAGTCCGGGGGACATTCAAGACAGAGGCGTATGCCTTTACTACAGCTATTTCCATCAACTTTGGCAGGATTTACCGATATATGACCGATAATTCCGGTAAACAGAACATTTGGTTACTACGATATACATCTTTCTTGCCTGTAATAGAGTTATTAAGGAATCTCATCCGTCTCCAAGTGAGGTTTTTTGGCAAAAATCAGGAATCATACAACTAAAAGGCGCTTTGTGAAAAAAACTGTTTTCGGAGCGGACTCAGAGATATAAAGGCACAAAATTTACTTTGTTGTTGGGTAGTAATAGGGTTTACTTAGAAACAACTGACTTAAATCTTGAAAAACCCCATTTAATTAATCCTAAAATTGAAGACCCTCTTCAATTAATCAGCTTCCATGTAGACCGTTCGGGTAGTCAATGTTATATAACTGCAGTACCACGTGCAGGTATTGAAAATGACGAGAAAATAAGAGCACTTGAGACTATTGATATTGTCGGGCTTAATAGAGAAGAACCAGGGTATAATCTTGTAACAGAAAGAGGCAATGAATTTTCAATAACCGATTTTGAAAATATTGTATATAATATTTTGGCTGCAGATAATGCGAAGGATTTGATTCCAGCAAAGAGGAGAGACTATATTGATTCAATAAATGCTCTCCGAGGCAAGCTTAAGAAATTTGTAAAACCTAACCGCGTTTTTTCTGGTGTTTATCGAGATTTCCTTAGGCGAAAGAATATTGAATACGAAAGCCTCCTTTAAAAATAAAAAAGTTAGGTTTTCCTTAATTGTTTAGATGAACAGAAATTATCGGGTTTACAAATGAAACCATATGGCTACGAACTTATTTTAGATTTGCATGGCTGTGATTCCGGCACATTTAACAGGGATTCCATTGAGGATTTTTTTAAGAAGCTCTGTAAACAGATAAAGATGACGCGCTGTGATCTGCACTTCTGGGATGATGTGGGTGTCCCACCAGAAGAACAGCAGACTTCACCCCACACCAAGGGGACGTCAGCCGTTCAGTTTATACTCACAAGCACTATAGTTATTCATACTCTTGATCTCATGGGAGCAGTTTACATTAATATTTTTTCCTGCAAGGAATTTGATGAAAAATTAGCTGAAACATTCACAAAGGAATGGTTTCATGCCAGTGAAATTCAATCACATTTCATAGAAAGGCTATAACAATGATAATATATCAACGCGATGTTGACATCCCGATATATAAAGAAAACAACTCCATCATAAGCCATTTTGAACAGCATATTAAAGCCAGTCTTGATGGAAATGAAATACCGATCAGGTTTGTAATCACACAAACTGATAATAATAAATATAAATGTGAATTGGGCGTACTTAGTGTTAACAATGGCAACTCAGCTCCCGCAATAGAATCGTCCATATTTAATTTTGCACCAAGAAAAATTGAAAACACAGGTCATTTTAATGCTGTCCTCATTATCCCCACTGGAATTGGTGCAGAACTTGGTGGTCATTCTGGAGACGCTGGTGCTCTTGCTCGTCTTATAGCATCAAGTTGCGATAAGCTTATTACTCACCCAAACGTGGTCAATGCTTCCGATATAAACGAACTTCCTGAAAATGGTCTCTATGTTGAGGGAAGTGCTATCACAAGCCTATTGATGGGCACGGTAGGTTTACAGGAAATTCGTTCTAATCGTATTATTCTTATAATAGACAAAAGGGCTGATCGACGGATCACAGACCTTTCGATTAATACGGTTTCCGTAGCGCGAGCAGCAATGGGAATAGACTGTCCGATTGTTGTTGAATTGGATAAACCTATTACGGCTGTATCCAAATACTCATCCTCAGGATGCGCGGTAGGCAGAATCGAGGCACTTGAAAACCTTTGTAGTGTATTACAAAAATATAATAATGAATATGATGCGGTTGCGCTTCACACGGGTATTGACGTTCCTATTGAATTTCATTTGAGATATCTCAAAAGTAAAGGGGAAATGGTCAACCCTTGGGGCGGTGTAGAAGCAATGCTTACCCATTCACTGACCATGATCTTTGGTATACCGACAGCCCATGCGCCCATGGTGCAAAATATGGAGATTGCTAACCTTCATGCTGGTGTCGTTGATCCACGCATTTCCCCTGAGGCGATTTCATCCACTTTCCTGTTGAGTGTACTTAAAGGTCTACATAAAAGCCCACGTATCATCAGAGATTCGAGCGTATTTGGTCATGCTGGTGTCTTAACCAACTCTGACATTTCCTGCCTCATCATCCCAGACGGTTGTGTTGGCTTGCCAACTTTAGCAGCTATGGAGCAAGGTATTCCTGTAATAGCTGTTCGTGAGAATAAAAACAGAATGCAAAACCGATTGGATGATTATCCTTTCAAACCTGGGAAGCTGTTCATCGTTGATAATTACCTTGAGGCTGTTGGAGTTATGAATGCTTTGAAGGCTGGCGTTTCAGTCGAGTCCATCCGCCGTCCCTTTTCTGATACTCGTTGCGTGTTCAGTTCAGACCAAAACGAGCAGGTGCTAACGGAAGTCGCCGAAAAATCACCCGAGATTTACGTCCGGGAGGATGATGACAATTCACATATCATTACTTGGCGTCAGAAACAAGAAGGAACTATTGGGGACATTGTCGACAAGAAAAACTTAATCCTCAGCTAATAGAAGTTATTCCTTCCAGTCTTAGTCGAGTTTGTTCGTAAACCACTTCAAACAAACGCCTAACATTAATTTCAACAAATCGATCCGTTTTAAAATTGCAAACTTCTCATTTGTGGTTTGGCTGTTTAACATTTCTACCTTGTTCATTCAAATATTTGGTACGCTTATAGTTGGGGGATTGATCTATTTCGCTCTTAGAAAGGCTGAACTGTTGCCAACCCAAGTCCCCGCACCGTGATATAATATTTCACCGGGCACTACTTATCAGGAGCGCCTGCCACCACCTCGTCTTCCTCCTCCTCTACTACCTTCGGAACGAGGACGTGCCTCATTGACGTTAAGCGCACGGTCTTTTAATTCCTTACCATTCAGTTCGGTGATTGCTGACTGGGCTTCAGCTTTGGTGGGCATTTCCACGAATCCGAATCCTCTTGATTCGCCAGAGTACCTATCCTTAATAATTGTGGCGGATTCGACATTCCCGAATTTTTCAAAAGCTTCCCGCAAATCATCTTCGGTGGTCTCGATAGACAAATTACCTACGTAGATATTCATTCTGATCTCCTTTTTATCTTGAACATTTGCACCATTATTTCGAATAACGATTTGATAGACGAAATATTGGATCTAAGATGAAATAATGGCAAAAAAACAACACCTTTGTTGTGTCTCTAAAGTAATTTTGTTCGGATTTTGTAAATCTGCTCATTGAGTGATAGAATAGCCATATTTCAAATGGAATTTACAACACACTCAATTTAATTCGGTAAAAAATGGAGTCAGAACTAACGACTAAATAACTATGAAATTCGCCTGTTTCCTTAAGTCGTGAATTCAACTCGCAAGTGGTGGCACCAAAGGAGCGCCGGGAGCTAAAGATTTGCCACTTGAAGTATTACAACCGATTGGATTGGAGCAAAGTTCAGCCTCATCTATCATGATCCACCTTTTGGGATCTTGAGACAGAAAATATTTCCATGGGGTCTATTTGGATCAATCCAGGCTTTTCCTTTATGGGCTTCTGCAATACGCTTTACAATCGCCAACCCAAGTCCCCGGCCCCGTTTTTTCCCTTCTTCTAACTGAACACTCCGTTTAAATATCAACTTACGCTTATCCTTCGGAATAGTATTACCAAAGTCCTTTATACAAATGGTAATGAAATCATCTTCCTGTTGATCTTCCACCAAGATCTTCTTTCCCTCTTGAGCATAATTAATCGCATTGCTAATGTAATTTTTAAAAACCTCGACAATAATGGGATTAGCCTGAACTAACAGTTTCTCAGGAAGTAATAATTTCAGAGTCATACCGGAGTTATTAAGCTGGGATGTGAATTCTTCGGAAACCCCTTTGATTATCTCCACAAGATCCAATTCTTTTGTCTCAATCTCTTCACCCATAGATGCCTTAGATAAAGTAGTAGCATTGTCAATAACCTCTAACAAATTATCGCTGCTTTCTTTAATGATTGTCAACATTTCATTGTCTGGGAATTCATTAATCGCCAACTCAGCCATGCCGCTGATAACACCTGACGGGTTTTTTAAATCATGTGTTATGACATCCAGTAATAATTCCTTCAGGCTATTAGCCTCATATAGCTCCGCCGAAAGACGACGGTATTTTTCTTCCGACTTTCTCAATTTCTCCTGTGCATGCTTGATATCTGTTATATCGTGGGAGACCCCCATGACACCTATTAGTTCACCCTGTTCATCCTTTAGGACCGATGCTGATAGAATGCTTGGAAAGACCTCACCATTCTTTCGTTTATTGATAACTTCCTGAAAAAAACTACCTTCACTAATCGTGGTATTATGAGCAAGATCGCCTTTTTTGGGGTCGGCATATAACATCTCAACGGATTTACCTATGACTTCTTCCCGGCGATAGCCAAAGTTTTTTTCGGCAGATTGGTTAAACTCGGTGATCTTTCTGTTTTTATCCACTGCAATGATCATATCAAGAGAGCTGTTAACCAGGTTTTTGGCATATTCCTGAGAAGCTTTTAGTGCTTTTTTAGTTTTCTTTAATTCGGTAATGTCCCGCGAGATTCCCATCACACCAATTGTATTCCCATAAGAATCGTGTAAAATTGAAGACGCTAGCAAGCTTGGAAAAATTGCACCGGATTTATGTCGATTTTGAATTTCCTGTACACATCTTCCATTCTTTATAGTCTTCTTATGAATCGATAGTCCTTCTTTCTTATTGGCATATAGAATATTGATATGCTTACCCAAAACTTCCAACCGATTGTAGCCAAAAGTTTCCTCAGCCATCTTGTTAAACTTAATAATCTTCCGGTTATTATCTACCGCGATGATCATGTCTAAGGAACTGTTAATAATATTGCGGGCATATTCTTGAGCGGTCAATAATTTTTTATCCTGTCGATCCTTGTATAGTGCAATTTCTATGACAATCCGCAGTTCTTTATCGGTAAATGGTTTGATGAGATATCCAAATGGTCCGGTGATCTTGGCACGCTGGAACAGTAATTCATCTTCCTGAGCCGTGAGATAAACAACTGGAATATTGCAGTTCTCGCGTATCTTATGGGTTGCTTCAATCCCATCGATATCGCCTTCTAATAGAATATCCATTAGAACCAAGTCCGGGAGTAGTTTTGCTGCTAAATCTATGGCGTCTTTTCCGGATGCGGTGTGTCCAACAACGCTGTAACCCATATGCTCCATCTTGAACTTGAGAAGCTGGACCATACTGGAGTCATCTTCGACAATCAGAATTTTATCTTTATTGGGCATTTTGATCCTTCATTGTATGTCCCTCGAGTGCATTCAACAATTTAATGGCTAATCGAATATACACAAAAAGAAAAAAATTTATAATAGGAAACGGATTACAGTATATTTGTGCATTAACTCAAAGAAGATGTAACAAAAAACCTTTGGTTCTTCACAGAAATGAGGACTTCAATGCCCAATCAACAATCCATCACAATTGATCTTTTCGACTAATATAGGTCCATCAACCAAAGGATTAAATACACTCATATATTCTTCATCCGGGAAAACAAACGGGTACATCTTTTTTCCCCGGTTGCCATTCTTTTATTGTCCGTACCAGACTTCTACCCAAATAAGCTGCTTTTTCTAAGTCTAATCCTGCCATTCTACATTTAATATAATCAGAACCGACTATGGCCACCCCTAATGCTGCTTGACAAGCGGTGCTTAGCACGGGTTGTTTTTCACCAATGTTTGTTGAAATTGGTATTTGTTTAAATCCATTTGAGTCTAATCTGTCACGAACAGATTTAATATTAAGGGGGTAGGGTATACCTAAAGCTAATCCCGGAAATTCCACGTCAGCGATATGAGTCCCACTAGTAGCTGCAACCAATGCTTCTTTAGGACCTCGGACACTAACCTATAAACGACCCATAGTAAATCCTTTTCAATCAATTGTAAAATTAAGATTGTTCGGATTGAAAACCCTTCAAGATTACCTTACTAAATGTAAAGAAAAGTTTTGTTTGGTGTGTACTTCAATTTCTTGCTCAAAAATTCTATTTTTGTATACTTTCCTCCACAATTGCAATCTGTCCGCCGTTATTTTCCAAGCTTAGCATATGGATAGCTTAACCTACTGAGGCGATACAGTTAATTAATTACTTGTAACTATTTCTATATTCTGTATATTTACGGCACGTATAATTACGGAATAACCATGGAAAACCCTTTTAAATTTGGAAAAGTTGTGGAAGGTGAAGACTTTTGTAACAGACAAGAGGAAGTAAAATATCTAAAACATCAAATCCGAAGTAATCATTCGGTTTGGCTATACTCTCCACGTCGCTTTGGAAAAACATCCTTGTTAAAAAAGGTATATGGAGAGATTGATGCGATAAAAACAATCTACTTTGATTTGTATAATATTCAGTCCATAGATGACTTTGCAAAGAAGTATTCAAACATCTTAGCCGCAGAATTGTTTAACTGGAAAGCAGATATTAGACGAATATCAAAACAATTGGGATCCTATTTTACCCGTTTGTATCCCAAGGTTAGTTTAGATGAGCAGGGAAATCCCACCTTCGAATTAGGTTTATATCCAATACATGAGCAAAACGATATCGAAACCATTCTCAATATTCCGGAAAAAATAGGCTTAAAAAATAAGCAACGAATATGTATTGCCTTCGATGAGTTTCAGGAAATAGCAAGAATTGAACCGTTTTTAGTAAACTGGATGCGGTCTGCCTTTCAGACTCAAAAAATGGTATCATATATTTTTCTTGGGAGCCAGCAAAGCTTAATGCAGTCCATTTTTGCTGATGCCAAATCACCGTTATATGAATTTGGAGTGAAGATGAAAATTCATCCAATCAGCAAAAGGGATTTGGCAGAATTCATCCAACGGAAATTTGAAGCCACAGCTTTGGCTATTTCCCCTGAGCATATTGGTACAATTTTGGGGAAATCGGAATGTCACCCACATTTTACACAATACTTTGCCTCGGTAGTGTGGGATTTCATCTTTGAAGGTTCAAATCAATCCAATCCGGAGTTTACGACGCGCTGGATAAACAGAATTATTGAGAGCCAATCGATTGTTTTTCAAACCATCTATGACCAGCTTAATATAAACCAGAAGAAAGTATTAAAAGCCTTAACTATGTCCGATCAGGAAGTAGCGATATTCTCTACTTCCACGGCAAATGAATATAACCTTCCTGCCAGTTCCACGGTTCATGAGGCAATCAAGAGTCTTTTAAACAAAGACCTGATATATAAAAAGGGTAAAACTTATATGCTATCAAATCCGGTATTTAAAGAATGGTTAAGATCTTTATGATGTAACTATTTAGGCTAAGTCCCGAAGCTTCAGGGATTTTATTAGGACATAATATTATACTTTTCATCATGCATATTTGATATTATTCGAGAGGGGAACAAAGGGATTTAATGAATAAAATGAACTGTTACTCAGATATTCACGACGTGATGGTTCATTATTATGGTCGATTTAATATAATAAACTATGCATAAAAAATCCCTGAACCTTCGGGACGGGCAGATAAAACAAGGATTGAAATGTTATATAGGCTTCTTCCTCCTCATCCGTTTCTAGTTGCTCCGTCCTTCATTGGGTGGAGCAAACCAAAAAATACCTGAATTAGAAAAATGTTCGTCGATGATATTGCTCATGAATTAATCAGGTTAAGATTACCCCACTCTATACAATGCACAGACCTTATTATCTATTAAGCAACAATCGTCTCATGCCATGCTCTACATCGGGACGAATGGTCAGAAAAAGCCCATTCCCATAGAGGATGTGGAGGCGATATACTGTTTGGGTGAAAAGGAGTTTAACACGAAGCTGATCACCTTTCTTTCCCAGAAACAGGTTCCGCCCATAGACCGCAAAGGCGGCATTCAACGAAAGTGGCGGAAAAGTTTTAATCGAAACAATGTGGAATTGTCCCAACAACCAGTTAGGTTGGTATAACACTGAAAATTTGCGGAAGTTTTAAACTTCCGCAAAGATTATTTTGTTTTAACTTCTTTTAAAACTTCTCCAAAATATTTACACTTAAAGCGAATATTACTCATGATTTTCAATAAAGGAGGAATCGTAAAATGAACCATACACTATCACGACTGCCTTATGCCATGGATGCTCTGGCGCCTGTCATTTCCCGGGAGACAATGGAGTACCATTACGGCAAACACCATCAGGCTTATGTCGATAATTTGAACAAGCTTATTCCCGGGACTGAGTTTGAAAGTGTGCAATTGGAAGATATTGTCAAAGACGCAACGGGATCTGTCTACAATAACGCTGCACAGGTTTGGAACCACTCGTTTTACTGGAATTGTTTGACGCCTACCGGAAGTGGGAAACCGAAAGGAAGATTAGCGCAAGCTCTTGATACCGGCTTTGGTTCCTTTGAGGCTTTTATCAAGAAATTCTCCGAAACCGCTATAACAACTTTCGGTTCAGGTTGGGCTTGGTTGGTGCAAAATCCTGACGGCTCTTTGGCGGTGGAAAGTACCAGCAATGCCGGCAATCCCCTCACTACCGGAAAAAAACCGCTGTTGACCGTGGATGTCTGGGAGCACGCTTATTATATCGACTACCGTAACGCCCGAGCAAAATATGTGGAATCCCTGTGGGATATAGTAAACTGGGATTTCGTAGAGAGCAATTTCAATGATTAGTGAATGGTAAGTGCCTGCCCCGTAAGGAGCTTGCGACTGTACGGGGGTGAGTGGTGGAGTGGTAGTACCAGTAACCAATAACTAATTTTACCGACGATAAACATTGAAATTCCAATACAGTGAAATACTATTTATTTTGGAGTAGTTGTCATGCTTAAACCATCCGTATTGACCTTTCTAAAGGATCCTGCTGAGAAAAGACGGTAAGATGAATAGATACCGGTAGTCTTTTGTTATAGATTTAGATATTAAGATCTAAGTTGAGCCCCGAAGTTTAGGGGTAGGATAAACAGCTTGTTTGTCCTCGTTATTACCTTGAAATTTTATAACAACATCGTTAACTCAATAAGTAAACATATAATCGTCAATAGCGTGAATAGAATCGCTCAATTTAGGTAAGAATTATGCTTACTCGACTTCGTGTTAAGAATTACGCTCTCATTGAAGATTTGGATGTATCATTCCGGGGTGGACTGAATGTGCTCACGGGTGTTACAGGCGCTGGGAAATCTATTCTTACTGACTCCATGAATCTGATATTGGGTGAGAAAGCATCTTTAGAGATGGTTCGCAGTGGAGCAAAAGAAGCGTTCGTGGAAGCCACATTTGAACTGATGTCCCCGGTACCGGAACCTATCCATCGATTTCTTGCCGATGATGAAATTCTTCTCCTTAGGCGTCAGGTAATCACAACGGGTTCTCGCTGGAAAGAGGGGCGGAGTTTTGCCTTTATCAATGACCGGCAAGTGACACTCGCTACGTTGAAGGAAGTTGGCGACGTGCTGGCAGACTTGCTTGGACAGCACCACCACCAATCCCTTCTCAATCCCAATATTCACAGGGTACACCTGGATCGGTTCTGTCTTGAGATGTCTCTTGTGGAAAATTATCAGCGGATGTTCTCCCTTCTACTGAAGACTCAGGAAGAGCTGAAAGAGGCGGTGGATCAGGAACAGCTTGGCAATGAACGACGGGAATTGTATCGATTCCAACTCGATGAGATAGATAGGGCAGGGCTGAAACCGGGGGAGGAGACAGAACTCCGGGGGGAAAAGAAAGTCCTGCAAAACGTTCAGACGATTCTCTCTACGGCACAGCGGGTCAGTTATGGTCTCTCCGGAGATGAGGAATCAGTGCTGAACCGATTAAAAGTTTTGCTGAAGGAAGTTGAATCGCTGGCTGTTCTGGATGCAAGTCTTCATGATGCAACTATCAGGTGGCGGGATGTAGTCTATTCTTTAGAGGGCTTGGCGTTTGAGTTGGATCGGTACAGTGATTCCCTTGAGGCTGATCCGACCAGGTTGGAGATAGTGGAGGAACGGTTGAGGCTTTATGTCGATTTTGCTAGAAAATATGGTCGTGACTACGAGTCTATTATGGCTTACAGAAAAAAGATAGAACAGGAGCTTCGTACCATTGAGAACCGAGAGGAAAGAATCCACAAGTTGCGGGAGGAGATTGACAGTCTAAAATGGAAAGTCCATGAACAGGGGAGAAAAGTGTCGAAAGAGCGATCAGCCGGCGCAGTCATTTTGAAGGAGAAGATTGAGAAAGAATTACAGGAATTGGGAATGAAAGGGACAAAGTTTGACATCCGGTTCACTCCTGTCTCTGAGTCTGGCTCAGCCGTCGATGTATCCGGAAACGATTCCTCGATATCAGCCGGTGAAAATGGTCTGGAAGAAGTGGAATTCCTGATTTCTCCCAATCCCGGAGAGCCCTTGAAACCGCTGGCAAGGATCGCCTCCGGCGGAGAGATTTCCCGCATTATGTTAGCTCTGAAGACAGTGTTAGCTAAGGTGGATAACATCCCTCTTTTGATTTTTGATGAGATTGATGCTGGAATCGGTGGAGACATTGCAGGGTTAGTGGGAAAAAAGTTGAAAAAACTGTCCGGGGATCATCAGCTTATCTGTATTACGCATCTTCATCAGATTGCTTCCTATGCGAATGCTCATTTTTTAGTCTGGAAAGCGGAAAAGGGTGGTCGAACAGTGACTGAAGTGAAAGAGTTGTCTCAGGAAGAACGGGTGGCGGAAATTGCCCGCATGATCGCCGGGGAGGAGATCACAGAGCTTTCCCTCGAACACGCTCGGGAGTTCCTGCGCGGCTCGGCAGAGGCGTAATTGTAGGACAAGCTTCTTAGCTTGATTGTACCTGCCCGACTATGCCCGCCCGGCCATGCCATTCGGACGGGTTGTTCAGGCGGGTAGGAATTTTCATTTTTATACAACAAAGAAATATGGGCCTTGAAGTGGTATTACTTGTTGTTTTTATGCTGCTTTTGGTAACTCACCCCCAACCCCCTCTCTTAGTAAGAGAGGGGGCTTCACGTAGTGAAGGGGGTGAGTTAACTTGTCTAGGGACAACCAAGATGGTTGTCTTACTTTTCCATTCCACGAATCTTTTCGATCTGATTCAAATTCCAATCGTCGTTGCTGAATGGCGTTTCAAACCAGGCATCGAGGATTTCTTTCAGGAGGGCTTCGGATGTGGCTCGCAGGCTCAAGGCTAACACATTGGCGTGGTTCCATATGCGAGCTCCCTTAGCTGTTTCGGAATCGTGGCATAGGGCGGCTCGGACACCTGGGACTTTATTGGCAGCAATGGAAGCGCCAGTTCCCGTCCAGCACAGGACAATTCCTTCATCTGCTGTTCCATCCGTTACACACTGAGCTGCCTGTCGTGTCACATCCGGCCAGTCTGCCGATTCACCCGTAGCTGGACCGAAATACGTTATTTTGTGCCCTCGCTTTTCTAATTCTTCTAACAGAACATCGACAAGGTGAGTCCGTTCGTCGGTACTTACTGCAATTTTCATGGTTTGTCCTCTGGTGTTTTAGCCTGATCTATTCACCAGCCACAAAGGCACTAAGACACAAAGTCTTCATAATCCATTAGTTGTGCCGATTTGTTCAGTGAGTAATCTTAACCAAATGTTTTTTCTCAAGAGATATGTAAGTCCTTTGTTTTTCCCATCGGGATTCCTTTGGAACAAATCCTCTTAGTGACTTCGTGTCTTGGTGGCGAATAATCCAGGTTAGAGTTTGTCAAAAGGAGCCTGCGGATGTTTATTTGAAAATCTGCAATGGCAAGTATTCTGAAATATGGTCAAAGTCACGATCCCTGTGAAGGAGAGCAAGATTGTTTTCCATAACAATCGTAGCTATCAGGATGTCAAAGTTTTTTACAGTAATGCCTTTCCGCCGGAGCTTGTAAGCGTGATATGCGGCAACATACCAGTCACCACTTCGCACATTGATCTGTTTTACTCCTTGCAATCGTGTTTCCCAAAACTTTCGCTCATGAGGTTTAACTCTTGCGAGAATTTCAAACGCAATGGGTTCCGTGATAACGGCTCTGTTATTTTTTAGTAGATAAGCAACTTTGTCCCTGAACCACGGGTCTCCACGTCGATTGCTGGCTTGGATCCAGGCAGATGTATCAATCAAAACATCAGCCATTTTTTCGCATTTCAGCCAGCTCTTCCAGAGTCAGATTAAAGTCCCCTTCGCCCAACCGTTCGATGAGCTCTTCACGGTACCGTGCCCTAATGAATTCTTCCAGAGCATCATGAATGAGGGCTTTTTTAGTCTTTCTTTTTGATACGCCCATGGCCTGTACCAACAGCTCATCATCAATATCGATCAATGTTCTCATGACAACCTCCAATTTATATATAAAGATAAGCGAAATTATATATATTATCAAACTTTAATGATTAAGGCTAAGGCAAAGGCTGAGGCTAAGGTTCCTCCTCCATTGTAGATACCTATCGTGACAAAAGGAGCTCTTTGGGACAATATTTTAAAAGGTGATAACGCAATACTCACTGTTGACCCCGACAAGTTAGGCAGATAATTTGGGATAAAATCATCATAACTTATTGATATTTAAAATCTCTTAGCCTTTTAGGTTAAAGTCAATAACCAAGGGATTGATAAATAAGTTTCCTTGTATGCCGAAGTTTCGGGACCTCGCTCCTCACAGGGCAGACACGAACCACGAATCACGTTTCACGAATCAAGTCTTTATTCCTCACAATGATCATCCGTCAGCTGACGGATCAGTCAGTATTTAGAACATAGCTATTCATCGCAATAGGATCTGTCAGTGTTGGTTGGAGCTTACACAGAAGGTTGACAGAAGCCTCTTATTCCGTAGATAAATTCTTGACCTTTTTCTATCTTCGTTGAACTTTCTTAAGACAATAGTTAGTATTAACTTAACATTGAAAAATCTGAATCCTTAGTTCATGTATCAAATGAGAGGATGCTGTCATTGAAAAAACACACACCTATAATATCGATACTGTTTTTGTCTTTGATCGTCTGGCAGGGCTGTGGTGGAAAGGCGAAGCAATTTAATATTACACTGTACGAGAAAACACCCAGCAAAGTGTCGAGTAAGTACATTGAATCAAAGGTAGATGTTAATCTTAACGCATCTGCCTTCAAGCGGATTGTAATAATCGAGTTTAATATTGAGTATCTGGTGGACATGTCGGATTCAGCATATATAAACACAACGGAAGATCTTTACGAGATTTTTGTTGAATCCATAGAAGCAAATACAGACTGGCAGGTCATAAATAAGAGAAAAATCATAGAAAATGAAATTTTTCAGGTTTTGAGAAAAAAGCCGTTTTCCGGAAATGTTATTGGAAAACTAAAAGGAGAGGACAGAGACAGGAAAATTTCTACTATTTATCCTGCTATTGGGTTAGGGATCTTACCTACAAAGATAACAGCATTGCAAGGTCGTTTATCTCTTAGTCATGAGTCCTCGTCTAATGAGGTTGCTCTTCTTGAAGACGTTTCGGCAGAAGCCGCTTTAAAGGTTCATACAATAATCGATTACACTCGAAAAAAGAACAAAGGGTACGTGCAAATTATTCCTACTATTAAGGGTAGTCCTACTATCTCAAAAGTAGATATCTATATTGGCTATATTAAAAAATCCAGTTTTGATGGTAAAGGGTATGATTATTTTTATAAAAATC
>JADFPG010000061.1 GCA_022562455.1 Fidelibacterota bacterium
TCCCTGCGAAGATGTGACCGGTGGAGTTTATGGCAAGAGACCTGACATCAAGATTCGTCAAGCCGTTATTTATCTGCGTCCAGCTGTCACCATTGTCGGTGGAGCGAAAGACACCGCCGGGCCGAGTCCCGGCGAAGATGTGACCGGTGGAATTTATGGCAAGAGGACTGACATGACCACCGAACGGACCGTTGGTCTGCTCCCAGAAGTCCTGGGCAAAGGGTATTTGAGCCGGGTAGGTCAAAACCATGGCCGCGACGATTGACGATAAGAGGTACTTATGCTTCATGATATAGCTCCATTTTAGTTTGTGCTATGGGAGATTGCACTTGGCGCACTTCTCCGAGAACTCTGCTTTCAGTAATCGAAAGAACTATACTAAATAATAGAGTCACAAACAAGGATTTACTATGTAGTGGGGTAGATTCGGTTTACTTTTCTGGGAGATGTTGATAAGTTCTTTGTGTGGGAGTCTTCTGGCGAAGAGTAAGAGGGTTAGAAGAGGGCGGGATATGGAGTGGAGGTGGTAAGGGGACGCCCGATTGGGATGTTTAGGGGGGTGTTGGGTTTTGAGCTGTGTCTCTTGTTCTTCCCTGCCTGACTGGACGTCAGTTCGGGCAGGCAAATCCGGCAAACAGAGACACTTATCCCACGAGTCGACGAGAAAGCGTGTCGCAACGCCACATCACATAGCAATCGGTCGCGCTGACGTGCCTAGACAACTCAGTGTCAGTAACGCGAGCGCGGAGAGTACAGTTATTAGTATGGGGAAAGACATAATTGACCGTATGCGAGAAAACATGAAGAGGCTCGGATTGATACGCATCTTACTTAATTTTTTAACTATTTTGGGATTCAGAATTCCTTTAGTTTTCTTTTTTGTTATTTCTATTTCACCCTGCTCTTGGGGGTGTTATTCGCGTCCTATTCTCTTGTTTATTAATACGCTAGATAACCACCCGAATTTAAAACCCACTGAACTAAAATCAACAAAAAATAGGAACTTACAATCTCCTTAAACACATCATAAACATTGGCAAATACGTGAGGCGCTCTCCTGTTCAAGTTTCAAGACCTACAGAACAACAATTGCCTCGTGGATTAGGTAATAATAGCATATTCAGGGATGTTCAAATTATCTGTAGCCAGTTCAAAATTCAAGACCCACTCTGGATCCATTTTCAAGTTTTTTGACCTACCTACTTCTTGGAATAAAGATGTCATTTTTTTGGAAATAGTATCTATTATGAGTAAAATGAAAATCAAGTAATCTACCGCTCTTCCTTAATCTGCTGGTACGCCACATTGATTGATTTGAACTTCTCTTCTGCCATTTGTTGGAATTCTTCTCCGAGGTGAGAGACCTTATCGGGATGATATTTGTTCGCCATCTTTCGATAGGCTCGTTTAATATCATCTCCCGAAGCTGAGGAATCGATTTCTAAAACCCGGTAAGCTGATGTTGTATCCTTCACAAACATGGCTTTAATGGAGTCAAAGTCCGCATGAGAAATCCCGAGGTAATTGGCAATTTTACGAATGGCATCTATTTCTAGAGGGTCTATATTCCCATCTGCTTGGGATAAGCCAAACAATACATGAATCATTTCCAATCGGCTTGGGTGATCCATTTGGCTTTTGATTTGCCTGCAGATCGTAGGAAGGGAATAATCTTGTTTTAAAATGTCCTTAAAAAGGATCATAAGTTCCTCGGTATTCTGATGCCCGAAATTTTGTGTGAAGAATTGTTTAACATAATTAAGCTCTGATTTTAAGAGCTGTTTATCTGCCTTCATCACATAGGCAAACAGGACCAATAGTGAAACAGCAAAGTCTCCTGGTTTTGTTTTAGGATAAGGGGAAGGATCATTCCACCCCCAGCCTATTCCTCTTGTTGAAGTCCCTCTAACTTGTTGTCTTTCTGACATGGCTGCCATCGAATAGCCAATGATAGCTCCGATTGGTCCCAACATTACCCAACCGAGTCCACCCCATATCAGACGGCTACTAATTCCCATTATGTTCATCCTTTATTTTTATCAAAAGCGTCTCTTTTTCCACCTTTTCTCCTTCTTTTATTAAAATAGAATCTACAATGCCTGATAAAGGCGAATCGAGTTCATTCTCCATTTTCATGGCTTCTAAAATTAACAATTTTTCTCCTTTGTTTACAGCTTGACCTTCTTTGACAAAAAGATGAGAGATCAGTCCCGGAATGGGGGCTTTAATATCACCAACTTCCACGGAATCCTGATTTGAAAGCCCATATTTTTCTAACAAAATATCAGATTCATCTTTTATCCGAATCAATAAACTGCTTTGTCCCACCGATACGTAATAACCTTCAGGATGTTCCGTGATCGTTAAGTGGTAAGATTTACCGTTTACGAGAACGGAATATGAGTTTTGAGAAATGCGAACAACATCCAAATTTTCTGTTTTATCAAATAATTTAAGTTTTACTTCACCATCTTTTTCATTTAGCTCGAATGATATAGTATCATTTCCGATTTGAGCTTGAAAGTTCACTGAAGAGCATCCTTTCTTCCAGTTGTTTTCCAGTTTGAGGTTGTACCGTTAAGAGATGTTTTTTCTGAGGAAGCTCTCAAAGTGTGAAGAGCAGTAACAGCAATGGCGATATTTTTTCCCAGGGTGTTTTCATTTTCTTGGAGTTCAACAAGAGCGTCCATTTCTTCTTCGATAAAATGTGTTGTGTAATTACCTGAACTGAATTTTGGGTGAGAGATAACTGAATTGCAAAAGGGGATGGTAGTCCTGATACCTGCTATTAATAATTCTTTTAGCGATTGCTTCATTCTTTTTATTGCGACGTTCCTATTGTTTCCCCATGTGATAAGTTTTCCTATCAGGGGATCGTAATAAGGCGTTACTTCAAGTCCGGTGCGGAGGGCATGGTCGAACCGTACTCCGTTCCCACCTGGTACGGATAATTCAAGAATCGTTCCGGTGCTGGGTAAAAAGTGATTGAAACCGTCTTCGGCATAGATTCGACACTCAATGACATGTCCATTTGGCGTGACATTTCGTATGGATAGCTTTTCACCTGAAGCCAGACGAATTTGTTCCTGAACTAAATCGATGGATAGAAGCATTTCCGTCACGGGATGTTCCACTTGTAAACGAGCGTTCATTTCGAGGAAGTAGAAGTTTTTGTTACTGTCCATCAGAAATTCCACAGTGCCGACCCCGGTATAGCCGGATGCGCGGATTATGTCTTCAGCACACTTTGCCATTTTCTTCCACATTTTACGATTGATAAAAGTAGAAGGGGATTCCTCAATAATTTTCTGATAACGCCGTTGAACCGAACATTCACGCTCCGTCAAGGTTATAATATTTCCCTGAACGTCAGCGGCGATCTGAATCTCAATGTGACGAGGGTTCGCTATCAGTTTTTCTATAAATACTCGAGAATCGGAAAAGGAGGCACCTGCTTCTGACATAGCTCTATCAATTGAAGCAGTCAATTCATCAGGATTATGTACAATTCTCATCCCTTTACCACCACCACCACTGACTGCTTTGATCAGCAGAGGGTAGCCAATTTTAGTTGCGATATTGTGGGCATCTCCTGATTTCACATCGCCTTCAGAGCCGGGAATGACCGGTACACCGGATGAAAGAGCAATCTTCCTGGCTTCTAATTTATTGCCAAGTTTTCTCATAGCTGTGGGGGGTGGACCAATCCATGATATCCCTGAATCCAATACAGAGGCGGCAAAATCAGGATTTTCCGACAGAAATCCATAACCGGGATGGATAGCTTCTGTTTTGGTGTCCCTGGCGACTTTGAGGATTTTTTCACTGCGCAAGTAACTTGCGTTGGATGAAGGAGGACCAATACAATAAGCTTCGTCTGCCATGTAAACATGAGGGGATGTCCGGTCTGCCTCGGAATAAACAGCCACCGCTTCCATATTGAGTTCGTGGCAAGCTCGAATGATTCGTACGGCAATTTCCCCACGGTTGGCGATGAGAATTTTCTTGATCATAAAGTGAACCTAAGTTGACCGATTTTATTTCTTATGAAGTATGCATTTCTGTCGAAATTAAGCTTAAATCAGGCTAAATTTATTGAATGTATTCGGGATTTACGCTGTATCAGGAAGTTTGGAATCGCCTATCATTTCAGAAAATGGGGTAAAAGAGTCGCTCAATTTCAGATGAAGATAAGAAGTTTAAATTTTCTACAAAAGTGATATATTGGGAACCATGAACAGATTCAAGTTGCGATGTGTTATCCTGTGGCTAAGGCTTATAAGGAAGCTTAGACCCACCAAAGAATTAATGGCATTTCGTAAAAACGGTTCTGGAATTAAGACTGCGCTTATCATTTTTCCCGAAGGGCAGGAAAACTCACGAATTGCACGATATTTTTTAAAATCTGTGTATGCCAATAAGGAAATGGATCTACATTTTCTGATGGATATTCATTTATACCATTCGTTTATGGGGACACTGCCTACATCGGTTCATATATACACGGATGAAGACATCAGTTGGTTTGGACTCCCTCAGCCGGAATTTGTAAGGAGGGTCTGCTCGAGGAAATATCACGCTGTAGTGGATATGCATCCATCATTTAATCTCGCAACTGCATACCTGACTTACTTGTCAAAAGCACCCATAAGGGTAGGATTTTCCGGAGAATTTTCGCCGCATTTCTTCAATGTGGAAATTGATAAAAAGGGAAGCCAGTTTATCGAAAAATCTTACTTGTCCATTCAAAAACTGCTGAATTTATGAATGAGTCGTATCCGAAAAGGTTTAGTATTGTCCGAAGGATTCTGTGGACAAGCAGGTGGGTAATTTACGGTGAATTTTCATTAAAATTTAGCTCTCGATCCCTACTATTTTTCAAATACACCCCTAAAGTGGGTAATAATCTCACCCATAGTAACAAAATTGACCTTTTCGGAGTAGACTCATGAATATATACCTGTTTGAAAATCGTGATGAGGCGCTCAACCTTGAGCCGATTTCGTTAACCAGACCAGTCTTTGATCTACGATGTGGAGCTTTTACTTTTCTGGAGCGGATTCAAAAAGAGATTAAATATCAATCTTTATCCTTCTTTGTCAGAGATGAAATGGAAGCAATCACGCAAGACAAGTTTCGTTCCATTTCTGTAAATCCCAAAAATGTTAACCACGGTATCTGGCTCAATGCCACTGTACTGTGGGATAAAAACCTGTTTGAAAAAGTCGCAACAAAGGAAAACACACTCTATTTTTCATCCAATCAATTGGTGGCTGCTAATTTGGACGAAGAAAATGGACAATTATGGATTGATCAGGGTGGGCCTGTAAAAACGGTTCCTTCATTCAATCTTTCCTCCGTTCAAATGTCAGTAGGTAAAGTTCAATTCTTATGGGATTGTATCAATAAAAACAGTGAAATGATCTTGAAGGATAGTGGCTTTTTCGAGATGGGCAGGAATGATGGTTTTCTTGCCTCTGGAGTGACCCTTTTGAATTCCGGAAGTATTGTAATCGGAAGTGGGAGCAAAATAATGTCCTCCACAGTCCTTGATGCAGAGGATGGCCCGATAATTATTGGGGAAAATGTCACTGTCCTCCCCAATTCTTTTCTGCAGGGACCACTTGTCATTGGTGATGACTGCCTGATAAAGGCAGGTGCAAAAATTTACGAGGGAACAACGATTGGACCCACTTGCAAGGTAGGTGGGGAGGTGGAAGAATCCATATTTCAAGGATTTAGCAATAAACAACATGATGGTTTTCTTGGTCATGCATATATCGGAGAGTGGGTAAATATGGGAGCAGATACCAACAACAGTGATCTAAAAAATAATTACACACATGTAAAGGTAACTATTAACGGTGAGGTCGTAGATACCAAATCACTTTTTGTTGGGTTATTCATGGGGGATCATTCAAAGTCTGGTATTAACACCATGTTCAATACAGGCACGGTGATTGGACCCTGTACAAATGTGGTGGGTTATGGATTTCCTCCGAAAACAATACCTCCATTCTCCTGGGTTATTGACGGGAAAATTCGGACACACCTTTTTGAAAAATTCGTTGAGACAGCTACCGTTGTTAAAAAAAGAAGGGGTCACACTTTCACCACGGTTGAAAAGACACTCTACAAGTGGATATCAGAGCACCGGTAAAGTATGCCTTTCGTTTGGGAAATGTATTCATCAAACGTGAAACATTGTAACTATTCAGGCAGAGGCGAAGTCCCGAAACTTCGGGATGAGGAGAAGGGGAACAGACCTGCCCTGCAGTCCTAAAACTTCGGAACTCCTGGATCTTAGTTTTCGTTCAGACACTAAATATTTGTTCGAAATTCGGCTGTAAAATAGTTGTTGACGACCGTATTGACTCCGATTATATTACCGCCCCGAATTTATAAGGAGAATTCAATTTAAATGGCTTTATTAGAAGGAATTATATGTCCGGAGTGTAGTATCCCACTCAATGACAAAGAACTTGCGGATTCCCTCGTTTGTTCATATTGCAGGACTAACCTTAAGGATGCAAAATATCTCAATTTCATTGAATATCTGGTGGCTAATGGGATTGTAACTGATATCGATTTTTTTGATACTAAGTTGTATAAAGATGAAATTGAAAGGTTGGACCCAACGGATCAGGAAGATATAGATCCACGGGAATACGAAAAAAAGAAAGATTTGATATCTTTGTTTGAAGAAGATATTGAAATTATTGAATTTGATAATACAGAAAAAATGAATGAATGGGAAGGGCTTGAAGAAGACTGGGAAGAGTTTAACCGAAGAAATATGGAAGAAGCGAAAAAAAATGCAAAAAAGTGAAAAAATACAAAAAATTAATATTCAGTTAGATAGTGAAGTAGGTGAAGGACAATATGCTAACTTTGTGGTGATCACTCATTCACCTGCTGAATTTGTAATGGACTTTACACGGTTAATGCCCGGCGTCCCCAAAGCGAAAATCCATTCTAGAATTATCATGGCGCCACCACATGCCAAAGCATACATGCAAGCCTTACAGGAGAATATTTCTCGATTTGAAAAAAAATATGGTGAGATAAAATTGCAGAGAAAAGAAACGTTTAGTGAATTTGGTCTCACACCGCCGGAAACTACTCTGCCCAATTAAGACATCGAACTATAAACATTTGAGACTGATACTGTGACTATCAGTAAAGATTTACTTAATATTCTCTGCTGTCCGGAAACAAAAGAAGATGTCCATCTCATTTCCAGTGAAAAAGTCGAGATAATTAATAGTGCCATTACTGCAGGGGTTGTCAAAATACGAAGTGGTGAAGTGGAAACACATAGTATCGATAGTGGTCTCGTTCGGGCCGATGGAAAGTATCTTTATCCTATCCGTGACGACATTCCTATTATGCTCATTGACGAAGCCATTGATATGTCCACTGTAGAATGAGAATGTTTATCAAAAATTTTGCTGCAATAGTTCTGATCGCTTGGGTTGTTTTCAATCCGTTCATCGAAATCAGTCATATGCAACAATCCCACAGCCATTTTGGCAGGGTTGAGAAGGGTTTTTGCAGAGAGGACTGTAGGGAGCGAGAGCATCGAAATCCCCTCGTAAAACACGATTGGTGTCGAGTCAGGGCATTCAACTATTTTCAGAATATCCCAGGAACTAATAGTACGTATCAACCCTGTCAATCTGCGGTTACCTCTAAGGAAATTTCCTTTCTTACAATCTTCTTTTTACCTCTCCCTCCTTCCCGGGCATCGCCAATAGCCTGACCTCCTTTTTTTCTAACTACTGTTAACAAATAATCCAAAAATTGGAGCAGCAAGGATGTTAATCCATCGGTATATCATAATATTCGTATTGACAATAAACATAAGTTGGGGTCAAACTACCTTTCAAGGAATGAATCCTAATATTGGGGTGATTGGGGATTTTTCGTACCAAATCCACTCCAATGATGTCGACTTAGATCGAGGATTTCAGTTTAGTGAAGTGGAGATTTCATTTCGAATGGTTCTGGATCCTTACGCAAGGGCGGATTTCTTTATTGCTGTAGTTCCGCCGGAGGAGGCAGTGGAATTAGAGGAAGGTTTTATTACACTTTTGTCTCTACCCTATTCTTTTCAGGCCCGAGTAGGCCATTTCCGTCCATCATTTGGAAAATTCAATCTGACCCACCCACCGGAAACACCTCTTGCTACATTACCCCTTTTCTTAGGAAACTTTTTTGGAGAGGAGGGACTGGCAGCTACAGGTGTTTCACTTAGCGCTTTAATACCCAATCCGTGGGATTTATATATTGAATGGAACATTGATATTCTGAACGGAGAAGAACTGGCAAGTTTTAAAGACAATGCGCCGGAAGACTTTCTATATCTGCTACATTTGAAAAACTTTTTTGATGTTTCTGAGAATCACAGTATTGAATTCGGTTTATCGACAATGATGACTAAAAGTGATGCTTCAGGACATGAAACCCGTCTATATGGAGCTGATTTCATCTATCGTTGGAAGCCGTTGATATTCGGACGATATCGATCTTTTACATTACAATCAGAAACCATAATAAGCCGAAAGGAAGTAGAAAATCAGAATATTAATTCCTTTGGTTGGTTTTTATTCCTTCAATATCAATTTTCCAAACGTTGGTTTGCAGGTTCTTTATATGATTATAGCGGGTTACCGACCAGTGGAGATGATGTTGAAAGACGAATTTCAGCCATTCTTTCTTTCTGGCCAAGTGAATTCCAGACTATCAAGCTCCAACTCCAAAAATCGGAGAGAAATTTCTCAACTCCAAGATCGTTCATTTCTGTTTATTTCCAATGGACCTTTATCATCGGAGCTCATGGTGCGCACAAATTTTAGAAGAGACAAATGTTCATAAAACAAATCAAAATATGGAGAAAGGTATGAATTTTTTTTGGCATCATCTTTTTGTTGTTTTTGTGTTTGCAACACTCCTTTCGGGAAAATCTACCATCGAAGTAGTAACAACATTACCCGACCTTAGAGAAATTGCGAAAGAGATTGGTGGTGAAAAGGTCAGTGTATTTTCCATTGCCAAAGGTTATCAGGACCCCCATTATGTAGATGCAAAGCCGAGTTACATCATAAAATTACGAAAGGCTGATCTATTCATTCAGGTAGGGTTGGATTTGGAGGTTGGATGGGTACAAACGCTCCTTGAAGGGGCTCGTAATAAAAAGATACTATGGGGAGGAGATGGATACGTAAATGCATCGAAGGGAGTAACACTTTTACAGGTACCCAATATAGATCCGACAAAACTGAGGGCGGAGGGGGATATTCACATTTATGGTAATCCCCATTACTGGTTAGATCCGGAAAATGCTAAAATAATTGCAGAAAATATTTATATAGGGTTGGTTCGTATCGCGCCTGATGATGAAGGTTACTTTCAAGAAAATAAAAGACAGTTTATTTCCCGATTAGATCAGGAGATATCTAAATGGACACTCATGATGGAGCCTTATGGGGGTAGGAAAATTATCGCATTCCATAACAGCTGGCCGTACTTCGAAAATCGATTTGGTATTCAAATAGCAGGATTCGTCGAGCCCAAGGTAGGAATATCTCCCTCCCCCAAGCATATAAAAAGCACGATTGACTCAATGAAGCGGGAAAACATTCGAATCATTATTATTTCTCCCTATTACAGCAAAAAAATACCTGAAAGAATTGCGAAGGAAGTCGGGGGTGTGGTTGTTGAACTTGCCCCATCTGTCGAAGGCATGATTGGGATTTCAAATTATTTCGATTTATTTGATTACAATCTTCGACAGTTGATTGATGCTTTCAAAAAGTTTGATGATGAAAAATCGGCAGGATCTGGGGATTAATTATGTTTGAAATGTTTGAACTAACATTTATGGTTTATGCTTTTATCGCATGCCTGATTATGTCTGTCATGCTTTCATATCTTGGAATTCATGTGGTAGCAAGAGGCATTGTATTTGTGGACCTTGCCATAGGACAGATCTCATACTTAGGCATTGCTTTTGCTGGTTTTATGGGGTGGAACGAAATAAGTGTACCCATCATCTTCACACTTGTTGGATCTGTAGTCCTTTCATTTATCAGAATACGGGATAAACGATTGAAATTAGAGGCTATTATCGGGATTTTTTACGCTGTCTCCTCAGCTTTGACAGTCCTCTTCATTTCTAAAACTCCTCACGGAGAAGCCGATATTCAGGAGGTGCTGTTTGGAAATTTATTGGGAGTTACCCAAGGTGATCTTATTAAGATGGGTGTTGTTTTCGGCACTCTCGCCGTTTTACATATGATATGGTATAGGAGAATTTTCCAGATAACCCATGAATATGAGAACCATCAATTAAAAGGAGGTAGGTCATTTCTGCTTTGGAATATTTTCTTTTATCTATCCATAGGGCTTGCCATCGTATTTGCGATAGAATTGGGTGGGGTTATTCCTGTTTTTTCCTTCATTATTGTTCCGCCTGTTATTGCCGTTATTTTGGTGAAAAAGGAAAGCTTTGTTGTAGTTGCGACACTATTGTGTGCAATAATTACAAGTTATTTTGGTTTGTATTTTTCCTACAGGTGGGATTTCCCTACCGGTGCGAGTATTGTAACCACGTTGGGAGTTTTAGTGCTTATTGCCGGTACGGTAAAGTTTATTCGATCCCTGGTAGTACATCAAGAGCAGAGAGTTTGATTGTATCCGTCAATCGAATAATTTACTGTATCACCTGCCATAAGGCAGGGAATTTCTTGATAGGTCACGAAGGTCACCACGGACTTCCTGTGGGAGTTCTTCGGACCCCTGGAGACTCCTACGGAGAATCCTCTTTGGTTCTCCACAGGATCCTTCGGAAATAATTGGCATAAAATCGCTCAATTTAGGTGATAATTTGTTGACATTCACATCATGTCATTGGTATAGTTCCGCTCAATTCTATCGGCAGTTAAATGCATAAAAGACAGTTTTCATATTTTTTACTGATTACATTCATCCTTGTCCTTTCCGGATGTTGTCCTTCCCGTTTTGATGAGGTTTCATCTGCTTCCGGAAACAACGGTGTGGTTGTGTCTTCCCACCCCATCGCCTCAGAAATCGGTTTGAATGTTCTGAAGAATGGAGGCAATGCCATTGATGCCGCCATAGCTACCGGATTTGCGTTAGGAGTAGTGGATCAGTTCAACTCAGGGGTTGGCGGTGGAGGATTTATCGTCATCCGTCTGGCAGATGGTACCATTTACACAATTGACGGCAGGGAAACTGCCCCGGCGGCAGCAACCCGGGATATGTATCTCCGGGACGGCAAGTTTGATCCCGATATGAGCAAATTAGGACCTCTTGCCGTAGGTGTTCCGGGAATTCTGGCAGCTTATGTAAAAGCATTGGAACTGGCAGGCACTCGAACCCTGTCTGAACTTATCTCTCCATCCATCAAAGTGGCGAGGAAAGGATTTGCTCTGGACAGTTACTACCTTTCCCGTTACAATGGCGCCATTGATAAGTTTGCAGAAGATCCCGCCTCTGCAAAAATCTACCTGCATAAAGACAGCTCCCATTTAAAGGAAGGGGATGTGCTGATACAACAAGACCTGGCTGCCACATATCAAAAGATTGCCCACGGAGGACTGGACTACTTTTACCGAGGGGAGTTTGCTGAGAAATTGGCAGAATACATGGCAAAGCACGGGGGTCTCATCACGAGAGTAGATATGGAGAATTACAGAATCCGGATGAGAGAACCTATTATGGGAACCTATCATCAATATACCGTGATTGGCATGGCGCCTCCGAGCTCTGGCGGTGTCCATGTGATACAAATTCTCAATATGCTGGAAACTTCCGGCGTGCTCGAAGGGAAATCAAAGTGGGATTGGAACAGTGTTTATTGGACCACCCAATTCATGCGAAAGGCATTTGAAGACAGGGTTGTTCATCTGGGCGATAGTGATTTTTATCCTGTGCCGGTGGAACGGCTTATCAGCAAAAGTTATGCCGATTCATGCGTAAGGGCCATCATGAATAGTGAGATTGCAACAGCCAAGGCGTCAGTTCCAGTAGACATCGCACTCAATGCCCGCTTGCTTGCTACACCGCAATCCCTGCCTTGCCGGCAGGCAGGCGAAATCCTCAATCCGCAATCACTAGTCTTCGGTCACACAACAAATTTTGCTGTTATCGATCAGTGGGGGAATGCCGTTGCGGTGAATCAGACGGTTAATCTTACCTATGGCGCTAAAATTACTCTCCCGGGAACAGGAGTGGTATTGAACAACCAGATGGATGATTTTTCTGCACAAACAGGAGTTTCCAACGCATTTGGACTCATCGGAAGTGAAGCCAATTCCATTGCTTCCGGAAAGAGACCTCTTTCCAGTATGTCGCCAACCATTGTGGTGAATAATGGAAAGCCTGTTATGATTCTTGGGGGTGCAGGAGGGCCTACCATCATCACGGCGGTGTTGCACAACATTATTGGAGTTCTGGATTTTGGACTTGATCTGACAGAAGCTCAGATGCACCCTCGATTCCACCATCAATTTATACCGGATAAACTGTTTATAGAGAAGCATACCTCACTTTTTTTAAAGATTGGGCTTAGGTTGAAAGGAATAAAGCTTGATAATAAGAAGGGATTAGGGAGAGTTCAAGCCATCGCCTGGAGTGACAGAGAGCAGGCTTATGTAGGCGTCCCTGATCCAAGAGGGAAAGGGGGAGCGGCTGCGTATTAAAATCTATGTTGGGAGGACAGAATTTGGGAATATATATGAAATATTCATCCCAAAGCTTCGGGATACGGGGGAGTAATGGGAAAATCTTGTTCACTTTATAGCTCCCGTTCCTGGTTCCCCCGATACACTACTTCGTCGCTACGGGGCAGGCCTGCTCAAAGCTATTTTCAGGTGAAACAAATGTCATATATTTGACAGTGGGATAGACTATATTTCATTAAACTGAAATCTATTGAGCCGAGGTTACATGCGTTTAATATTACGCCTATACCGCTTTTTAACAATTACCTTAATTGAGCGATTTTATTCTAATTATTAAAGAACATGTGTATACTTATTGGGTTGTTATCATTACTAAAGATATTACGTTTCGTCACGAGGACAAGTTGGCAACTTATCCTACGCAAATCTCTCAATTTAGGAATTATAAAGATGCCCTTTTTAAATAAAAGTGTTTAATATCACGATATAGCAATGCTTTATGAATTAATTTTACTTCAGTAAAGAAGGAGGAATCCATGTTAAGAAAAATCATCTTTGTTCTATCGATTACTTCAATCATGATGGCAAAAGAGCGTTTTCCTGATAACGTCATGCCTGGAGAAGTAATTATAAAATTATCACCCCAAACGCAACTTATCAAACAATCCTCAATAGGAACCGGGGTTGTTGAAGTGGATGGAATTTTATCTCGATTTGCTGTCCGTTCCGTGGAACCCATGTTCCGTACCCTGCGTCAGCGGAGGAGGGATTTGCCGGACATCAGTCGAATCTATCGTGTGAGATACGACGCGGACGTGAGTCCCCACTCCGTCGCAAGGAGGTTGGAAACACTTCCTCAGGTTCTCTATGCAGAACCCAACTTCATTCGCGAGATCTACGATGTTCCGACGGATTCCCTGTACGCCAACCAGTGGCATCTGGCAAAAATTGAGGCAGCTGCTGCGTGGGATATTTCTCATGGAGATTCCATAATATTAATTGGTATTGTGGATAGTGGCATGGATATGGATCATCCTGATTTGGCGGACAATTTTTGGGTGAATGAGGCAGAATTAAATGGTGTCGACGGGGTTGATGACGATGAAAACGGGTTTATTGATGATATTCATGGTTGGGATTTTGTCTATGATGACAACGATCCGGATAATGTGGATCCTAATAATCTCCACGGGACACACGTGGGTGGACTTGCCAATGCGGTGACGAATAACGGTATTGGAGTTGCCGGTGTGGCTTGGAACGTCAGGATGATCGTGACCAAACACGGAGAAGATGAAGATTCCCCTTTCATCTTTAATGGATATGCAGGGATTGTTTATGCAGCGGATATGGGAGCCTCGGTCATCAACTGCAGTTGGGGTGGTGGCGGATATTCCCAGTATGAACGCGACGTGATTCAGTATGTCACCGGCCTTGGTGCTCTGCTGGTTACGTCAGCTGGAAACTCAAATTCGGATGCTTTTTTCTATCCGGCGGCGTATGAAAAAGTGTTGAGTGTTGCAGCTACCAGCAGTAATGATGTTAAAGCTGATTTTAGTAATTTTGGTATTTCAGTGGATGTGTCTGCACCGGGTGTAAGCACCCTTGCCACATTTCCTGATGGACAGTATGGTTCCATTTCAGGGACCTCCATGTCATCGCCGGTCACGGCCGGTCTGGCGGCGCTGGTAAAATCGGTATACCCTGAGTTGAGTCCCGAGGCACTTGCTTTACGCGTAGTCGGTACGGCAGATAATATCGATGGGATTAATCCGAATTATGTCAGGCTGTTAGGTACAGGTCGGATCAACGCCAGCCAAGCCCTCACTTTTGATGATGCCCAATTTGTCTCCATTCCACCTGCAGTGCGATTCCTCTGGAGTGGAATCACAGATTCTGTTGCAGGAAACGGTGATGGTGTTTTTGATGTGGGAGAGCAAGTTCATTTTTCTGTTACCTCCAGAAATTATTCACTTGGCGGTGCAGACAGTTATTATGTCACGCTTACCACAGAGGATCCTGATTTGACCATCATAAACGGTATATCCGCCACTTACAGTTTCCATTCTGATACTATACATACAATTGAGAATGAAATGAATTTCTCCATCTCGGGGAGCGCTGAGCCACACATGGCGAAAGTTGCTCTCACTCTTTTTGTGGATGGTGAAATGCAAGACACGGACACTCTATCTATTACTGTAGGTAAAATGCCAATTCTTATTGTTAAAGATGATAATGAATCGTGTTGCGGGGATACGGAAGCGAGTGGATTCTACACAGGTATTTTGGATGAGGAAGGTCTCAGCTATGGTATCTGGGATCATGCCAGCTTGCGTTCCCCAGGCTCTGCAGCCCTTAAAAGTTTCCCCATTGTGATCTGGTTTACCGAGTGGGATTTCCCCAGCCTCGATTCTCTGGATATTGTCGCTTTGAAGGAGTATCTGGACAGTGGGGGCAATCTTTATATTTCAGGACAGGACCTTGGATGGGATATCAATGAGAATCCGGGTTTCAGTTTTCACCAGGACTTCTATGCCGATTATTTACACGCTCAATGGGGTGGGGATCATGCGGGCACCATGGATGTAATAGGAATTAACAATGATCCTATTGGAGATAAATTAAGCTTTCCTGTCTATCAACCCGGAATTGGGGGTAGTAGTCAATATCCTGACTGGTTTACACCGGATAGTGCGGCTCACCTTGTTTTTCAATATGACAATGGCCTCGGGATGGGTCTCAGGTACGAAGGTGATTACCGACTTGTGTATACCGGTGTCGGATTGGAAGCGTTTGGGAGTGACAATAATTCTGTTCCTCCTGAAGATATCAATGATGTGCAACGTACCGCTCTAAAACGGATACTTACCTACTTGAACTTCATCCAACATGAACCCCTTACCGATAATGAGGTCACTGATATTGACCATGAAATTACCGTTCATGTTTCCGGGGATAGTACTGATCTTGAAAGTGTAACCCTATACTACAAAACAGAATTAATGGATGACTTCGTGGGTGGTTTGATGGCAGATTCAGGTGACGGAGATTATACGGGGACTATTCCGGCAGTTGGAGTTTCTTCCGGAATTGACTACTACATCGAGACGGTTCATAGTTACTACTCGTGGACAAGTCCGGTGGGGGCGCCACAAAATGTTTACAGTTTTTATGCCGGAGCGGATACAGTGTCTCCTGTGATTGAATTTGTTACTGAATTAGAGGATCAGTTTGGTACTACAGGGTTAGTTGAAATCGTCGCTGAAGTGGTGGATAATATCGGGGTTGGGAATGTGGTTCTCGAATATTCAATCTCCAGTGACACAGGCAGTGCGGTATTTACAGTTCCTATGAGTTTTGATGGGGTTGATGTCTGGACAGGGGAAATCAGTTGGGCAGATGTACAATGGTACTCTACTATTACCTACAGTGTGATTGCAACAGACAGTTCTAGCCAGCAGAACATGGTGGAGTCTAATCTTCTCTCCTTTAAAATTATCAAAGTTTTGGCTATTGGTAATTGGGAAGAAGATAGTGTGTCTGGTTGGGATACAGGGGATGGCTGGGGGATAATGTCTTTTCCTCTTAACCCAGATGTAGGACTTGTGATGAATGATTCACCCGGTGAAACTTACCAGAACAATGCAAACAACATTCTTGCCATAGTTGATCCTCTTGATCTTTCTCCCTTTTCATCTGCCTATCTTTATTTTTGGCAGTACTGTATTCTCGAAACGGATAGTGATTTTGGGTTGGTGGAACTGTCTACCGATGGAATTGAATGGACGACAGTTTCTTCTATTACCGGAATTCGTGTGGAGAGGGAAGAAGTTATTGATCTTACCCCTTATATAGCTGAATCGGGTCTTTGGCTCAGATTCAGGATGACATCGGACGAAAATAAAACGTATGTAGGGTGGTTTTTAGATGATCTTTATCTCATGGTGGATACCACATTAATTATTTCAACGGAGGAATCACCAGATATCGTACCTGAGGTGTTTTCATTGGAACAAAACTATCCCAACCCATTCAACCCCGTCACTACCATCCGGTTTGATCTGCCTGAAGCTGGGAATGTGGAATTGGTGATCTACGATA
>JADFPG010000183.1 GCA_022562455.1 Fidelibacterota bacterium
ACCAAGATTCAAGTAACAAGTTTCCCCGACACTTCGTGTACCTGTCCGTCCGGCAGGCGGGCGGGATCTCTCCCGATGCATCGGGACTTCGACAAGTTTCTCGCAGAGTCTCCAACGGAGTCTGTGACCTGCGGACAAGGAGCAAGACCAAAAATTCAGGTACCTGGATAATGTGTTAATTTAGTTTCTATCGCTTGGATTTAAAAAAACTAACAATGATTGTTTGACAAGCATCTTCAAGGACTCCCCCTCTTACAGCGCATTTATGAGAAAATCGGGGATCAGCGCATATATTGTACAATGAACCGCAACAACCTTCTTTTTCATCGTAACACCCAAAAATTATCTTTTCCACCCGGGCGTTGAGAATAGCGCCTGCACACATGGCGCATGGTTCCTTCGTGACGTAGAGCGTGCATTTTTCCAACCGCCAGTCGTTTAAGAAATTAGCAGCTGCTGTTATTGCAATTATCTCTGCATGAGCCGTGGGATCTTTCAATTGTTCCCGCTGATTATATCCCTTCCCTATCACAGTATTAGCACGAACTATCACGCAACCTACCGGTACTTCACCAGATTCAAAAGCTTTCTTCGCTTCTTTCAAAGCAAGGCGCATCCACCGTTCATGATGCTTCATATGGTCTTTTGTCTATATAGCGACAGATATGTATTTTGATCTTTGTGAGGAATGAAAACGTTATTCGTGCCTGCCCTGTAAGGAGCGTAGTGACTGTACAGGGAAACGTTATTCGTTATAACCCATCTCTCTTAGCCTTTGCCTGTGCCTTAGATTTAATAGTTACTCAGGAATTATAAATTATCCCTGAGAAACTCAATTTTTTCCGCCAGTAACAATCTACCTTCCACAGTGTTCACGTCCGGTGCAAAAGTCGGGGGATCAGACATGAGTTGATGTACGCGAGAAAGACTCTTGTCGAAGTTCCCCTGGACAAAGTGTGAAGATGCCAGGACCCAGATTATGTGTTTTGAGTTTATTTTGGTATCCCTTGAAAAAAACCAGTTTGGATCACCAAGACTGACGGAATAGTCATCATCTCCTGTAACCACCAATAGAGAATCACCTGAAATAATTGCTTGTGCGTGCTGGTTATCGGCATGTTTTGCCATGGCTAAACCTGCAATCACCTGTTGCGTAGTATTATGTCCACTTCCAAGAAGATTGGCGTCATCTTCTAAAGGCAAAGCAAGATTAAAATTGGCTATACCCTGTTGAATTTGTCCCAGTTTTCCATGCGTCCATCCCAGCCCATTGAAACCATCTTTGTAGGTTGAATCGGTAAAAACCGCTTCCTGAAACCATTCATTGGAATTTAAAAAATCACCATTGGCATATAACACCCAACCATACTCAGACATATCCACTTCAGTAGGTTCTAATTGCTTCCGGCAATTCCAACTTATTAAAGAAATCGCAATAGCAATAAGGATGGATAATCTTTTAAATGTCATTTCAAACTCACCGAAGCAACATCATTTTTTTGGTTTGAGAAATTCCTCGATTTGTCATCATTCTCACAATATATACACCCGATGAAACCGTATTCTCCACATTATCTCTCCCATTCCATTCCATTTCATAATGCCCTATCATCAGTTTCTCATTGGTCAGCATTCGAACTTCCTGACCCAGTAAATTGTAGATAATCACACTAACTTTTTGTTCAGGACCCCCAAAAAATCCGACATCGAATACGATTTTTGTATTCGAATTAAATGGATTCGGATAATTATTTCCCAGAGCAGTTACTTCCGGAATGATGAGTATTTGAGGTCCGATTTTGAAATAACCCAATTGTGACGTCCAAGCCATCAATTGATCGTTCTCGAAAATTGTAGGAATTTCTTTCCAGATGCCTTCTTTTCCTTTTTGATAGATTGCCTGATTTTCCCCATTTCCTGTTGTATCGGGTGACAGAGAGATTAATACCGGTTTTTTGAATGTCAACATGGGATGCCCCATACGGTACAATCCACCATCCTGGTGTTCCGGAGCAAATAACAATGAATCCACAATCATAAAAGGTTGGTCAAAAAGTACGGTACCGGATTCACCTGCGACATGGAATCTTCCATCGGCGCTGGAGGCGGACCATCCTCTCCCCACCCGGGCTAAAGCAAGAACAGCCGTATCTCTCAAAGTAGTATCTCCAACCACAGCATCGGCGAAAACCTCAAACTGAAAACTCCCCGTAGAATCAAAGCTGTAATGTGCAACCCAGGTATAATCATCAACTGTATCTAATGGTACAGGGACTTCTTCCGGTTGTTTGATGATTAATGATAACCCGATGGTTTTTTCTGCGGTATCGGTAATCATAATTTCATAATAGCGAGTGAATGCTGGGTTCTGTCCGATAAAAAGATTTATATGAGGTCTTATCACGCGTAAAACATCCAAAATAAACATAGTAGTATCTGTCAACTCACCATCGTCGACAACAACCACTACTCGAGAGCTATTTACCCAAAATTGGTCAGGAATCAAGGTAGCTACACTGTCTTGAACTATCACGGTGATTTGTGTCGAATCAGGTGTTACAGTAAATACAATTGTGGAATCATCTTCGTCGGTAGCGCTAATATTAAGCACTAATGTATCATTTTCGGCCATCTGTATGGTATCCCCAATCGCTTTCAAAATAGGGGCGTCATTAATGGGAATTATGGTGACTGCCATGATTGAACTGTCCACAGCGCCACTGAGGTCGGTGGCATAGAAAATAACGTCACGCCCTTCCACATAATAATTTGAATCCGCAACAAATGTTGCAATGGATATTCCGGCAGATGTATCTATGGTAACATTCAGTGTTGGCGCTCCAGGATTTACATTGAGAGAATATCCGGATGATTTCATCTCTTTAGAAATAGCAATGCTTTCACGCCTCATTTTGATAAGAGCCTTTTTTCCAAAAATGAAATTCCTCACCGCAGATCTTAATTCTTCCGTCATCCCTGGTCCAAATCCAAGGAGAGGATAGGTGGGATATATGTTCGTATCCGGCGTAACCAAGTACGACCAGAAAATTTCCGTCGTATCATTATTGTCCACATCCGTGACGAATTGGGTCAGATTGAGTGTATGCGAAGTCGTATCATCCTCATCAAATTCCACATTACCTATCTGAGACACTACCGGTGTATCGTTTACTGAATTCACAGTCAGCACAAAACTTGTGGTATCCGAAAAACCCCACTCATCATTTACAATGAGAGTCAAATCATAATTTCCAACCTCTGCCTGCACGGGAGTATTCCAGTCAAGAATTCCTGTGAATTGATCTAAAGTAATATTTGAAGTGAATTGTGTATCTGGTACAATAGTGAAAAGTGAGTAATGTAGAGTATCCCCAAAAATTGTGACTGTATCTTTATCCGTTGAAACCACCTGATACGTAAATCTGATATCTTCATCCACAAATTGACTGTCAATAGCAGTAAATATTGGGGCTGTGTTTAAACGTAAAAATCCATTAATCGTTTTAAGAGTATCTGAACGATTCCCTGCCAAATCAGTCGCTCTTATGCTCACATCAAAAGATTCCAAATGGCGTAACCCTAAAAAAGCAGATGCCATTGTATCAAGAGTGACGTTTGTCCACGTTAATATACTATCCAGGTTTGTAGACCCTAACCGTCCCACAGCCCACTCATAGAAATTTAGACCCGACTCACCGGTTTCCGTATCATCTGCAAATGGGGACCATACTGCGGAGTACATGATCACCTGCCCGACTGGCGAGATACCGGTGCCAGGGCACAGCTTCGCGCTGAAATCGACGCCTATGTGGCACATCTATACGGAATTTCTCATGATGACTTCGCTTACATCCTGGACACCTTTCCGGTTTTGAGAAAAAAAGAGGGGAAAACCTTCGGCGAATTCATGTCCAAGCGTAAATGCCTGGAGGAATATGACCGGCTTACGCTAGTTCTTGGAGAGAAGAAATGAGCGGTATTACCATTAAAAGTTTATCCCAGATAGAAATACCGGCAACTCTTTTTAGATTGGGTCCGATTGTACCGGATAGTGGCACTTCGGAAAAAGGAGAAGAGTAATTATGGCTAAAATATCCGATGTTGTTAAACTCTAACGGGAATTGGTGGAATAAACGCCTCTTATTACAAAGTAGCTATTACTCTTTCGTTAAATATGGAAGATAATCCCAAATTAACGGAAACAGTGGAAATTTTTAATGATACAGATGATATTAAACCTGACCAAGTTACAGGTTTGGTAGCATTTACTTAATCTAGGAGTTTAATCATGACAGGGA
>JADFPG010000184.1 GCA_022562455.1 Fidelibacterota bacterium
TTTATCTCCGATTGAAACCTTTAACTTCTCCCTGAATTCCACCACGACACGTACATAGTTGGTCGAGGGATTATAAGCCATTAATGCCTTCCAATTATTTGAATTTTTAGAATAGTCCTCTGAAGTATCATCATATCCATGTCTTTTCAAATAGTTTGCCACACTTGCCAGAACATCGGGCCAATGAAATGGGTCTTTCACACCATCTTTGTCAAAGTCAACAGCATAATGATTATAACTTGAAGGGATAAACTGTCCGTACCCAAATGCCCCGGCATAAGAACCATATAGCGTTAACGGAGGGGTATTATTGTTGTAACAAAACATCAAATATTCACTCATTTCTTTTTCAGCCCATTTTTCCTTCCTTGGGATTTGATGTATAATGGTGTGCAACACATTAAATACTGCATATTGCTTAGCATTGTTGCCAAACAGAGACTCAATACCCACAATGCTAACAATTACGAAAGGATCTACACCAAAACTATCTGATACAGTCTGTATTAATGAACCATAATCCCTTAAGAATTTCTCTCCATTTTTAATCCTGTTGTTGGTAATAAATATTTTCCGATATCGTTTGTAAGGGAGGCGCTCAGCAGGATTATTAAAGCGGTCGGCTATCTCATTTTCAATTTTTATTCCCGGATCATCGAATATCTTTTGAATATAATCCGGTGGAATTCCTTCAAGTCGCAAGTTTGAAACCACCTGACTGTACACCTTTCTTGCCAGATCATTTTGAGAAATAGACTCGACCAACTGCTTTTCAATACCCATAGACCAATCATTGACACCGAAAGTCTGAGCGATCAAACAGGTGATTAAAATAGAGATGAATAGAGTGTTATGAAGATTTTTTTTCATTTTTCCCGCGAATTGAATATACGAACATACTGTAGGATTGTTTGTGAGCCAAGTCTCAGAGAGGCTTTACATAAATCTCTCTGGCAATGTCCTCATCAATAGCCAATTCCGTTTCTCCGAGTCGTACCACGAAGGAAGGCTTACGTTGATGAACAACGATATGACTCCCAGCTATAACCCCGAGAGCAGTGAGCCTTTCAAACCGTTTGTGAAATGATGGAGTAATAAAAGCGATTTTTGCATCTTTTCCCAACTCCACATCAATGAGACGGATAACCAGTGGTTTAACCCTATCTCGTTGATATGCCTTACAGCAACTACCCAATGGAATAGGATGACCATGGGGGCAAAGAGGAGGATGACCAAGAAACGCACAAACACTTTCAGTCACCTCAAGATTAAGAATATGTTCAAACTGGCAAGCAGTAATCTCCATGCTCGATTCAGATACCTGAAGAACATCCACAAGCAACCGTTCCGCAAGTCGATGGCGGCGAATGATATTCATAGCCTGTCTTTTACCCTCAGGCAAAAACAGAACTCGACCATTATCTTTCTTAATCAGATTCTGGGTTACCATCTCTTTCACTGTGGCATCTATATCGATACTCTCCTGAGCATCATGTTCACAAATAATCTTAATATCCTGGATGGAATCCTTATTTGTTTCCTTCGCCACCCACACAGCTTCAAGAACTTCATCAATCCAGTTCTGACGTATGATCACTCTTCTCTCCTTTTCCTAACAATCGCTTGAAAAAATTGACAGTCTTAGACTCTACAACAAATTCATAGTTACAATTTGGACATTTAATCAATGGGCACCCTTTGCTCATGATACAACCTGTGTGGCAATTCTCATTATTTTCATCAAATCTATGGTTGCAAAGTGGACAGTTAGTCATTTTCGATTGTCTATTTTCTATTTTCTATTGCCTGCCCTGCCCGCCCCGCAGGGAAGTATGACCGTATCGGGGTGAAATGCGAAGCATATTTCATCGGGGACTATGGACTAATTTCTATTTTTGAATCGTAAACATCTATCGTTTAATTGTACGTGATAAAATGTTCTTTTAAATATTCAATATTTAATCGACAACAGTCAATTTAAATACTCTCTCACAAAAGCGTCCAACGTAGAAGGTGATTGATCACCCCTGCGACTCCTATGGAAAAAGGAAGAATAAATGCTGTCATAGCAAGGGCTGTTTTCATTCCCTGTTCTTTGATGATCATGAAGAAATTAGCAATGCATGGCATAAACAATGTAATGGTTATCATGCTCACTACCACTTGAATTTGTGTTTCCATTGAAATAGAAGCACCGGAGAGTTGAGAACTGAATAGTTTATAAAGTCCCGCAGCTCCATAGTCCCTCCTGAGAAAACCAATGAGGAATGCTTCGGTAGCTTTAACGGGAAGACCTAAAAATCCAACAATTACGGGTGAAACAACCCGTTCGATGAGACCAAGTAATTTGATTTTGTCAAACACAAACAGCACGAAAGTACCAAGGAAAAACAGGGGTACAGCCTCCCTGAGATACCATTCTATACGAGCTAAAGTCTTCACACCGATGTTGGACAATATTGGTCTACGCATAGGCGGCAGTTCGAGAACAAAATCAGAGGATTGACCAGGTAAGATTTTAGATGAAAGATATCCCACAGCAAAAAGAACTCCCACAACAGACGCGATCCATATTAACATCATCACTGGCGACAAGGCAGCCAGCATCCCTAAGATAACGCCAAGCTGTGCCGAACATGGAACCCCCAGTGCAAGCAGCAAGATCACCATAGTCCGCTCTTTCTTACTATCAAGAATCCGAGTGGTCATGGTCGCCATGGTATCACATCCCAGACCAAGAACCATGGGCAACACCGCTTTCCCATTTAGCCCCATCATTTTGAATATACGATTCATCATGACAGCCAACCGGGGCAGATAACCCGAATCTTCAAGAATACCGAAAGCAATAAAAAAAGTGCCTACAATGGGAAGAACAATGGCTATTGAGTATGACAAAGCCATACTGAGGAGTCCATAATCACCTACGAGTAAATCGTGAATAAAGGCTATCGGAATCAATGTATCAACAACTTTTGTAACGAAGGGGATTAACCAGCTTCCAAAGATGGTTTTTTCCAGAAAATCTACCAGCGTACCTGCTCCGAACACACCAACAAACTCATACATGAGAAACAGGATTAAAGCTCCAATAACTAATCCACCATACCTATGATGACTCCACTTTCCCAAAACTGTAAAAAAGGATGTTGATTTTACATCCACTTTTTTCACGACAGACCGAGCTATTTTATTCGCCTGGTTTAACCTTTCCGTTGTTATCACATTTCCAATTGGCATCTGGAAATGAACTTGTGTATCTCTCAAGATTTCATTCAGATCACTAATCTTCTCTTCACCCACATATTTATGGACCCAATCACTCAAAGACTCATCTGAAGCAAGTAACATTAGAGAAATGCTCGATTTGAAGGGATGATTATTGTCAATGAGGCGAGCGATGGACTCGGCTCCTTGCTGGATAGGTTTTGAATATTTAATTTCAGGGAGGTGGTTTTTTTGAGCTTTTTCAAGTGCCGGAATCAGGTTAGCCAAGCCAAGCCGTTGGGTAGCAATAGTTTCCACAACAGGAATATCTAAAGTTTTGGATAGGGATTCAATGTCTGTCGTGATGCCCTTTTCACGAGCCTCATCAGCAATATTGAGACACAACACAAATGGTATTCCCATTTCTTTTAACTGTAACGACAATAGAATCGTTCGCTCTAAGTTTCTACTGTCACCCACTTGAATAACTTTTGCATCAGGATACTCTAAGAGAATGTTTCTGGTAACAACCTCATCTTCAGACGTGGGGATTAGATTATTGATACCGGGCGTATCCACAACGACGACATCCTTCTTTCCTACTAACTTTCCAGTAGTCACCTCTACCGTTGTTCCAGGATAATTTGATACGGTAACATATCGTCCCGTCAGATAACTGAATATAACGCTCTTTCCTACATTGGGATTCCCGACAAGAATAAGCCTCTGGAGTTTACCTGATGGTGAAGAGGTATCTATTGATTGTTTGGAGCTATGTTGGTGCATAATTAATAGTCTCGCCTGCCTGCCGTCAGGCAGGCCTGCCCGACTGAGCACATGGTCAGGCGGGGAATTTCTCCATAGGAGTTCCTACGGAACAATATTATTTCTTCCCGCACATGCGGGACAAAGGACGCCAAGAATTATAAATTATTGACAATTCTTGTCCGTCAGCTGACGGATCCTGCGGACAAAAATATATTAACTAATATCTTTGCAATTTCGTTTTCTGTCATAAATATTCTCTTTGCGTTCTTGCCCGCCTGAATGACATAGTCGGGCAGGGCGTCTCTGCCTGCCGGCAGGCAGG
>JADFPG010000185.1 GCA_022562455.1 Fidelibacterota bacterium
TCATGACCTTCTTCCTCTTATGGCAAGCGACTGGCTGACTGGTTATTGGTGGAGGGGTAGCCTGGTTATTGGTAACTGACGCTGGTAAATAATGATCATATTATAGTTAGCAGAATTGATTCATAAATAGAGGGCTTTGCAAAACCCTTTGCCCAAACCCGCCTACGTTCCTACGGCGGACAAGTTAAAAAGTGCAAAATCCGCCTTATTTTTGTTCCCCGATACAGTCGTTCCTCCATACGGGGCAGGAGAAAACTTGTCCATAGTCCCACTATTGACTGCGTTTCCCGCCTTCCCGCCTTATAGTAGTATCTTTCAGTATTATGTGTAAATTCAATGAACTAAGAATGAAAACAATAAATGGTCGTCGGGGAAAGAGGACCACCCCGCCTAGTGATATGATCACCAGTGGCAGACTGTCCCTCTCTCCGATTCAAAAGGACTTGATCTTCAATAGTATGCTGTCTCTTCCGTCCATAAACGGAATGAAGACCACTATAAGGCTAAGACAAGTTTACATTGACCATTGGATAAAAAGGAGGTTGAAAAATGTTTTTTTGTGGGATTGACTGGTCTGATAGAGAGTTTGTCATCGTCATTGTCAATGAGCAAGGTGACACCCTGAAGTCCTTTGTAGTTGTAAACAATGCAGATGGTTTCCAAGAATTGGTTAACCGGATAAGGATCATTACTCCGGATCAAGATAAGATCCTCATTTCCATCGAGACCCCTAACTCCCCTCTGGTGGACTACTTGATGGATGAAGGCTATACGGTGTATGCGATCAACCCGAAGGCCGTGGATCGATATCGGGATCGGTACCGTACCAGTAAAGCCAAAGATGATTTCTTTGATGCTATGGTGTTGGCTAACATACTTAGGACCGATCGGAATCGACATCGGCCGATTGCATCAGGTAGTGATCTTTTGCGAGAGCTGAAAATCCTTACCCAGGATCGGGAAACGTTTGTACAGACCCAAACCAAATTTACGAATCAACTGCGCTCCTGTTTGAAAGCTTATTACCCTGAAGCCTGTCGTCTGTTTAAGGATCTGAATAGCCCCTCGCCCCTGACGTTTCTGAAGTTGTTTCCCACCTGGAAAGCACTACACATGAAGAATGAGTCCCAGATCATTCGGATGCTTAAGAAGCACCGGGTCAATACTCCATCCCTGTTGAAGAAGATTCTCAAACACGCTAAAACCTCCGTGATCCCAATCAATTCCGTATTGAAAAAGACCAAAGCCCGACAGATGGTTACCTTGGTAGAACAGTTGGCATTGTTAGGAGAACAGATCAAGACCTATGACAGCGCAATTGAACACCTACTTGATAAACATCAGGACAAGGACATTTTCCTAAGTCTTCCCGGTGCCGGTAGCAATTTGAGTTCCCGTCTTCTGAGCCAACTGGGTGATGACCGTTCCCGGTATCAGTGCGTGGAAGAGGTTCGGCCCCTAGCGGGCACCGCACCGGTAACTAAACAAAGCGGAAACTATAAAAATGTAACCTTCCGTTTTGGTTGCCGGAAGGCCTTTCGAAACGCACTTCAGTTGTTTGCCTTCTGCAGCCTTACCCGCAGCCAATGGGCTTACCACTACTATCAGAAACACCGGGAAATGGGAAAGACCCACAACCACGCCTTGCGGCTATTGGCAGATAAATGGCTGAAAATCATTTTTGCCATGTGGAAAAAATACGCTGTATATGATGAACGGATCTTTCTGGCAGACATGGTGAAACATGCTATGAACCAACGCGATTACGTCACTGTTTTACAAAGTGCTTGACATAGTATGTCTGCCACCTTAAAAATACTAATAAAGGGGCGGGCAGGAACGAAAAACAGGCGGATTTTGCACTTTTTAATTTGGGCAAAGGGTTTTGCAAAGCCCTCTATTAAAGTGTTCAGGTGTTTAATCCTTAAAGTAATTCGTGTTGTGGATAGTAGATATTGAGCAATTTGAATAAAGAATTCCTATGGCAAAAGTTACCAAAACGAAATATACTTGGTTTTTACAAGTGGATAAACATATGAATCAAATACGAGAGATTATTCGCCTGAGAGAAAAAATATGGCTATTGACACCACTTACCTGATTGTCCCACTCAAAAAATTTCTCACCAAATGCATCATGTTACTAAAGCAACCAACAATGCGTTGGGAAAGGGGACTCATTATTGCTGCTTGTTTTACTCTAATCAGCTAAATACAAATCCAAATGACTGAAAATATGACTCCAAACTTAAAAAACTATAACAACTACAAATTTTTACGATCAATATCGGAATTTTGATTACTTGTTTGTATTGACAATCCCTTATAAATTTCTACTTATCTATTCACAAGGAGGTTATTGGATTTAGAAATCCAATTATCGCCATTTCCTACTCGAAGTTAAATGGATAAATTGATCGATATTAAATCACTTTCTATACTTGTCGTTGACGATGAACCAGAAATCACAAGTTTATTCAAAGAATACCTGAATGAACTAGGGTGTAAGGTTTATACCGCCTTAAACGCAGAAACCGCTCAAAAGATATTTACTGAGCGACCAATAGGCCTGGTTCTACTCGACATAAACTTGCCCCGCGTGAGTGGATTGAAACTGCTTGAATCATTTAAACATCACAATCCTGATGTTATCGTCATAATGGTAAGCGCCATTCAAGATATCGATATGGTGGTAAAATGCATCCATATGGGGGCTTATGATTATTTGGTAAAACCAATTTTCGATTTGACTCAACTCCAAATTCGGATACAAAGAGCTTTATCGGAGAAGCAGACTAAGTTAGAAAATTTAACATTACGAAAGGAGCTTGCTCACCAGGAAGGTATCCCAGAAATTCGAAGTCATTCAGTAGCGATGAAGAAAGTATTAGAAAAGATTCATACCGTGGCTCAATATGACACTACCATTTTACTGAGTGGAGAATCGGGAACGGGAAAAGAAGTAGCAGCTAGAACAGTCCACAATATTAGTCATCGCTCATCAAATTCGTTTATTGCCGTCAATTGTGGGAGTATTCCTAATTCGCTAATGGAGAGCACCTTGTTTGGTCATGAACGGGGAGCTTTTACCGATGCAACGAAAAGAAAAATAGGATTGTTTGAAGAGTCCAATTATGGAACCATTTTTCTCGATGAGATTACCGAAACCACACCGGAATTCCAAATTCGACTACTTCGGGTACTTGAATCGAATTACATACGACGTGTAGGTGGTAGTCCTGAGATTAAGTTAGATCTGCGCATCATCGCGGCAACCAATCAGGATATCAACCGTATGGTGGAGGAAGGAACATTTCGGGAGGATCTTTATTACCGGCTCAATGTTTTCCATATAACCTTGCCTCCTCTCCGGGAACGGCGAGAGGATATCCCGGTAATTGCTGATTATCATTTACACCGATTAATAAAAATAATGGGGAAGGAAAAAGTTCGCCTTTCCACTGCTGTGCTGGAATTATTTAATCAATTTGAATGGAAAGGGAATATTCGGGAATTGATAAACGTTATTGAAAATGCTTTAATCTCATGCCGGGGTTATGAAATAACCTTAAAAGATTTGCCCGACTATCTACAAATGGAGACCCGTGAACGTACGTTTTTAGCAATGAATAAAAATTATACACAGACTAAAGAGAACTTTGAACGGCAATATTTCTCAAACCTGCTGCAAAATATGAATGGAAATATCAGTAAAGCAGCAAAGACAGCCGGTTTAACCCGACAACATTTCCACTTAAAGATAAAAAAATTAGGGATTAAACAATAGGATCAACCAGAGATTATTTAGCTTTTATTTCATTTTTATTCTGATCTGGTATCAGCCTTTCTTTATGGAAGGACAATTTTAAAAAATATCTCCTTTATTGTAATAATAATATTCATGCCATGGGAAATGTGTCATATATTTATGACATTAATTATCTTATCCCGCTTTAGTTATTTTTTATCATTCAGCCATATCTTCAATAATAACAAGATATAAACTATTTCCTCAACTTTTGGCACACTAATTGATATATACATTTTATGATAAACGTAATGGACATCAGTTCTCGTTTTGACCTGTATATGGGTATAAAGCGTGGTTCCAGTGAGTGAAATGCATTCTGAATTCAATCAAAACAACATAGAAAAGTTATATCAACAGTTTGGTGTTGAAAAAGTCGATCTTAAAACGATTCATACATTTGATAACGCTCTTGCCTTAAAGGTTTCGGAAGAGATGTGTCAATATCACCATTTAGTTCCAATCACGGTTAGTGA
>JADFPG010000062.1 GCA_022562455.1 Fidelibacterota bacterium
CTATATTCTTCTTTTTTGGCCATGGCAGGTTACTCCTCAGTTTTGGACGTTGTTTCCTTTTTAGTCTTTTTATCGGTTATTTTAGATTTTTCGGCAAGTGATTTTTTGGCGGAATCGCCATTCTCGGCAGAGGGTTTCGTCGAATTATTGGCAGGCCTTTTGTAGTCGGTCTCATAGAAACCACTCCCTTTGAAAATTATACCGGCTCCAGCGCCGATAAGGCGCCGCAAACCCATACGATTGCAACTGGGACACTTCTTCAATAATGCGGCGGTCATGGATTGGAATATCTCAAACTCATGGTCGCAGACTTCACAAATATAGTCGTAAGTCGGCATATCCTAAAGGAGACAGAGATCAGCCCGGAGCTATTTTTCCTTCCTTTTCAAGGTGAAGGAATACCGAGGTATAGTATGCAATTAAAACTATGGAACCAAGAAATAATGCAAATCCGAAAATCGGCGCCCCCACCAGCAGCAATCCTGTAAAGGCCAAGGCGGGCAGGATCATGTGATACAAACCTGCTTTCATCATTCCAAACAGGACATCCAGGCGGGCCAGGTCTTCAAATTTCCGGCGACCCTGATATTGGTAGAGCGCCCCCACCGTGAGGGGTGGCGACACAAAAAGAGACAATCCCAAGGGGACATATGCCAGGACGCCCAGACCCATCAACCCCAGCGCCAGAACCAACATTCCCGAAAGCAGCCAGCCCAACGCCACAGGCAATGCGAAAAACAGTGACAGTATCACCAGGAACCGTAATCCGTCAATTATCAGCCGCTGCCAGTCTTTCCACTCCGGCAAGACCAAATCGTCACGATAGCGCACCTGCTTGGCATAGCGATACAGGTAACCTAGGACCAGTATATTGACAACCGGAATGAAGCTGAGAAGACCGCCGACCAGAAATTTCGCAATAAATTGCGGGTCGGAAAATATTTTTCGGCATACTTGTTCAATATCGCGCATCGGATTTACCGTTTCTTGTAGGAAAAACAACTCTTGCTTATTGGAAACTCACGATCTTTTAAAGAAAAATAAATCCCCGGCTCCATCCACCCTGATTCGGGCAACAGACCCCAAAGCTAACATTTTTTCATATATGCTGTTAATTCCGCCCGAAATAACTTTTAAAAAACCCGGCCTTTCTGGAGAATTGGACACCACATCTGAAACCAAGCCTTTCCCAAAGGCATTATACAATACATCCCGCATGAACTTTGACGCAATACTTAGCAGCTACAAACAGCGCGTGGAGGCCGCCCTTGAACAATGGCTGCCCGCGGCCGATGCACGCCCGGCTCGTATCCACGAGGCAATGCGATATTGTCTCGAAGCCGGCGGCAAACGCTTGCGGCCGGTCCTGCTGCTGGCCGCCCATAAACTCTTTCCCTCCCGTGCCGATCCCGAGCCCGCCGCCGCGGCTATCGAGTGTCTCCATACCTACACCCTTATCCACGATGATCTGCCCGGCCTGGACAACAGTGGTCTGCGCCGGGGTCGTCCGGCATGCCATGTGAAATTTGACGAACCTACCGCTATTCTGGCCGGAGACGCCCTGCTCACTCACGCCTTTTACATCCTGGGGAAGGCCTACGGATCTCAACCATCCGTGGCAGTCGCCCTTGTGCGCGACTTGAGCGAGGCAGCCGGCAGTCGAAACCTCATTGGTGGTCAAATGGAAGATATCTTGGCAGAACGAACCACAATCTCGGAGGAGCAACTGGATTACATCCACTGCCACAAGACTGCAGCCCTGATCACCGCTGCCATCACCATGGGCCTCAGCCTTACCGAAGCGGCCCCGCATGTTCTCGACCTGGCGCGAGCCTTGGGACACAATCTTGGATTGGCCTACCAGATAATCGATGACATTCTCGATGCCACAGCCGACAGCGCCTCGCTGGGCAAAACGGCGGGGCTGGACGCCGATAGTGAAAAAAACACCTACGTAAGAATCCATGGCCTGGAAAAGGCCCGGGAAAAGGCCCGGGATCTAACAATTGCTGCCGTGGAAGAGTGCGAGCAAATGGGAGACGACACGCAATTCCTGACCGCCCTCATCCAGGCCCAGGAGCGGCGTCTCAAGTAGTGTAAGGTCTGTTGCCTAAATTACACTCCGGCCAGGTCGGACAGGATACCGGCGGATGCTTCGACACCTTTTTCGAGCATGCCGATATGCACGCTTTCGTCCGGGGCGTGCAGGTTGTCCTGCGTGGTAAACATACCGATCATGAGAGAGTCGAGGCCTGCCACGCGCTTGAGGTCGGCGATTATTGGCACACTGCCGCCCTCGCGAAGATAGACCGGGGGTTTGCCGAAGGCTTTGTGGATGCAGTGATGAGCGGAGCGAAAAGCCTGGTTGAGCGCGGGTGATTGGTCTGTCGGTGTGTTTTCTTTCCCCGGAGGAACCACCATATAGGGAGAGCCGCAATGACCCGGGGCAATGTCGATTTCGACTTGGGAAGGGCATCGTTCCTCGAGGGTGCGCGAGAGAAGTTGCTGTATCTTTTCGGGCTTCTGGTCGGGCACAAGCCTGCAGCTTATCTTGACGAAGGCTGTGCTGGGAATAACGGTCTTGGAGCCTTCGCCCTGGTATCCTCCGCCAATTCCATTGAAATCAATGGTCGGCGCAAACCGCGTCGCCTCGAAAGGGGAATATCCCTCGACCGTGAAAAACTCCTGTATTCCCAAAAAGTCGGCATATTCGCGCAAGTTGCTCCCGAGCCGGGTCAGTTCCTCACGTTCCCAATCGTGGGGTTCCACCACGTCGTCGTAGAAGCCCGGCAACTGAACCTGTCCGCGCTCGTTCACCAGACTGGCCAACATCGAGACAAGCACGTTGGCCGGGTTGGCCACGGCGCCGCCAAACGTGCCGGAATGCAGGTCCTGCTTGGGGCCCGTAAGCCGCAGCTCGTAATAGGCGATTCCCCGCAAGCCGTACGTGATGGCCGGCTGGCCGGGGCCAAACTGAGAGGTGTCGCTGATGACCGCCACGTCGCAAGCCAGGCGATCTTTGTTCTCCTCGATGAACTTATCCAGGCTCGCGCTGCCGGTTTCTTCCTCTCCCTCGATCAAGAACTTCAATTGCAGCGGCAGCTTTCCCTCGGTTTCAATCCAGGCTTCGGCAAGGGACGTGAAGGATTTACTCTCATTCGCTGAAAAGAAAAAAATAGTTTTACAGCATCAAGGTAGTGGGCAAGTTAAAAATGCAGCATCATTCAATCAAATATTTAAACAAAGCAAAGAATGCAAAAAACGATGAGTTCTACACAATACTTTCCGACATAGAAAGAGAGCTTAGGCACTACAAAAGACACTTCAAGAACAAAGTTGTGTTTTGCAATTGTGATGACCCGCGTGTCAGTAATTTCTTTCATTATTTCTCGTACAACTTTGAGAAGTTAGGGCTGAAAAAATTGATTACTACTTGCTATAAAAACCAAAATGGATTTATTCAGCCAACATGATACAGAAAGAGCAATCTATCTTGAATATGAAGGTGATAAAAATGAGAATAATGTACCCGACCCTGAAGAAATTGGCATTAAACAATTAAAAGGAGATGGCGATTTTCGCTCTAAAGAATGTATTGAACTGCTGAAACAAGCCGATATTGTTGTAACCAATCCGCCCTTTTCATTGTTCAGAGAGTATGTGGCACAACTTATAGAGTACGATAAAAAGTTTCTGATTATAGGAACTTGGAATGTAATTACATACAAAGAAATTTTTCCTCTGATAAAGGAAAATAAAGTATGGATAGGCATAAATAGTAATCGCAATTTTTCAGGATTTATCGTGCCAAAACATTATCCTTTGGATGGAACCGAAGCTAGGATTGATGAAAATGGAAATAGGATAGTTTCCTCTAATAATACGTGTTGGTTTACAAATCTTGATAATGCAAAGCGTCATGAAGAACTCATTCTATATAAAAAATATAATCCTGAAGAATACCCCACCTACGATAATTATGACGCGATTGAAGTTTCAAAAACCAATGATATTCCGATTGATTATAAAGGTGTAATGGGTGTTCCGATTACTTTTATGAATAAATATAACCCAGATCAATTTGAGATTATTGGTTGCAATAGGGGAATTGATCAAGATCCAAATGGAATTTACGGGAGAGGTTCGTACTTAAATGGAAAAGAAACTTTTAAAAGATTATTTATCAGAGATAAAAGGTTGTAGAGTATGGAAATAGAACTAAAAGAAATCACAGTTAGTGAACGGCGAAATTTTTAATCGATGTCGCGAAACAGAATTTAATTCGCTACAAACCACTTCCGGTTATTTGATTTTTACTTGACCAATACAATTTACGCAATCTGCGTTGATTGGTCATACATTCCTTTCTTTTTTTCAATATTTCTTCAGCCCGTCCTTCATGTTTATCAATTGGATGAATATATCCAATGCCGGAATGAAAATGCTCATTATTATACCAGTGAAAATAATGCTCAAAATAATCCCGGGCAACTTGGATTGAACTGCCGGGAAACCAGCCGGGATAATCAGGAGCGGTCTTTACTGTTGAAAACAATGATTCAATAAACGGATTGTCATTCGGTGTCCTGGGACGAGAAAATGTCTGTGTTAATCCAAGATCACGCATCATCTGTTTAACCGGCTTTGCTTTCATCTGAACCCCGCGATCATTCACAACCACCGGCAGCAGGTTTCTGGGTACATCCAATAATCCTTCAGCAATGTAAGCTGAATCAATTAATGCCTTTGCTTCCAATTGCACGAGACTTGGACTAATACGCCAGGCAACTACTTTTCTGCTCCATTCATCCAACATAGCATACAGATACCAGAACATTCGTTTCAGATCCGTTTTTATGTAGCTTAAATCCCAGCACCAGCATTGGTTCGGACCGGTAATTTCATCAGGTCTGTTTGGTTTCTTACCGGCGCCTGTACGCCTGAATAGCGGCCTTCTGTCAGACAATATACCTTCATCAAACAAGATCCACCGTATCGTACTTGCAGATACATAAAATAAACCCTGTTCCGCACCTTTGCAGGCTAAAACATGAAGTGAATAGTCTGTCGTCTCTTCCAGTTGAACATAGTTGAGAACAGCCTGTTTTTCACTTGGCATTAGGGCATGGACTGAATGTTTTGGCCCCGGTTTATAATTATTCATGTTACCCGTTGTTTTTCTCCTTGAGACCCAGCGTTCTATGCGACGGACATTGATCTGTAATAAGACACAGGTCCTGACCTTGGGTATCCCCTTGGACTTGGCATAGATAATAACACTGACTACAGCTTCTTTTATTTCTATCGGTAAAGGACGTGAAGGGAAGGAGCCTTCTATTCCAAGTTCACTTTTTTTTTAAGTGAAGTAAACAGTACCGACATCTCTGCCAGAGCTTTCTGTTTTTCATCCAGTTCATCCTGTAACTGATTGTATTGCTCTTTGGGAACTGTCTTTATTCTCTTACGCCCAGGAACACTGTTGGCCAAGGCCTCTATGGCGCCTTCTTCAACTATTTTTCGAATACGTACCAGATCAGATGAATACAATCCATATCTTCTTAATATCTCTCCGACCTTGGCATCCGGTTGTTGACATTCCTGATAGATTTGCCATTTCTGATCAGCGCTTAATCGTCTGCGTTTCTTTATATCGCTCATGTATTGACTCCATGTTTATGAAGTGGTTTTACTGGCAATTGTAATGCTCTCTTTGCATTACAATTCCAGAGTTAGAGCTTATTAATCTTTCTATTATACGACACAGTTAAAAAATCGCGCGGAAAGGGTTGGTGACAAAGCGTAATCAATTCTAATATCGGTGGAAATGGTTGTCTGATCGATTTGGGATAGTACGTAACGTTTTCCATACATGTCAGATGCTGCGGGGTCGTCAACTGTTGTGATATATTGCGCAATTGTTCTACTTTCATTATAGGAGGGACTAAAGCTCAGGTTTAATTGGGTTCCGATTTTCACTTCTAACCCAAAACGAACACCGTAGTTGTCCCCGCCTTTGCTATTGAACCCAATATCTCCGCCCCCACCGAATACGATGTTTTTTCGACCATCAGAATTAAATCCAAGATCCACATAAGTTCCGTCAGGAGATTCCACCATGGGTCCTCCCCGTAGGTGCCGATCGTTAAGTGTAAGGGGACCCCAGGCTGTGAAGGTATCAATACTCCAATAGTTCAGGAACTGGGCCCAACCGAATAAAAAGATCGACTCATTTATTTTATAACCGCCAAAATTATGATTCGTCATATAAGCGGCATTCAGCCGGGCGCTGCGGAATATCTTCCCCGGATCATACCAACGATAACCCACCACAAGATGATGATTGATCCGGTCGGTTCCAAAATTCAAGCCCATATCGTTGCTTTCGTAACCTGGTGTTATAAATCCCAAGGCTGTATTGAACTGCCAATGCCCTTTTTCTTTGTTAAGCACAAACCGTCCGGCTATCCCAGTCATCTCAGTCATGTTGCTGTCCACTTCTACATGCTCTGCATCCGGTCTTTGGAAATAGTGGCTGGAGTTATGCTGTAGACTTAAGAGCCTTTCTGTTGATCCGGACACCCGTGTAGCGCCTATCCAACCGGCGATAACCCATTCGCGCTCCGCATTGAAAAAAGCCCAACCGTCCACACCAAAAGCCTGGACATTGTCCGTAAGAACTTTCCGCAGATTCCGGTTTTTAAAATCACGATATACATGGGTACCGATTGCTCCCAAGCCTTGCAGGCCATCATTATATTCTTTTTGGATCCGCAATAGGTTATAAGCTGTTAGTGGTTCCACTTCTTCAGAAGTGATTATACCGCCGGTATCAATGCTGGCGAATTCCCTGTTGGTTAAGGAAGTCAAGCCCCCCAATGACCAATCCCCCTTCAGCTTACCACTGATTTTAGCTGCGCCCAGGATCCGGGTGGCAGAAGGAATATCCACCCAATCGCCGGATGCATCTCCTTGGGGAGCACGACCAATCCGGCGGCTGTAAAAAAAGTCCGGCTCAAAAAAATTAAAATTCCAGCGATTCGAAGGTCCGCCAGAACCGAATGAAAAGATGCTGGCTCCCTCTACAAAAAAGGGGCGTTTTTCCTCGTAATAAGTTTCATAATCCGATAAGTTAATGGTAGAGGGGTCCACTTCTACCTGGCCGAAATCCGGGTTAATACTGACGTCCAGAGTCAGATTACTGCCTAATCCCAACTTCACATCCGCACCCAGACCCAGATTTGAATCTTGCCCTTCATAAAAATGGTTGTCTTTCGTGGAAGGTAAAATGCTGTATCCGGATGTGAGATAGGGCATGATTTCCAATCGTTTAGGCGGGTCAATATTGGCAATACCGTGCAGAGTGGCAAATCTGGAGACCATACCGCTTTCTCCCCGGGGGTAGAAGATAAATAAAGAAAATTCATTGCGGCGTTGAAGTTGACGGGCAAAATTAATTCCCCAGGTATAAATTTCTTGTTTATTAAATCGCAACTGTGAAAAGGGAATCCGGATTTCGACAGTCCAGCCTTTGTCGTCTATTCGGGTTTTCCATTCCCAAATTCCATCCCAGGTATCATCGAGCCAGCTATCGTTGGCAATGGTTCCATCCTGAATGGACCCGTTGGGATTGGTGATGAAGTAAAATCCCGAGCGTTTATCATTGTATGAATCAATTGCCACCCAAAATTCATCTGAATTTTCATCTTCATCCCGGCGGGCTAATCGCCCTACAATAGAATCAGGAATACTGTCCCATAAACGGGCGCCAATGTAAAGAGCGGCGTCATCATAACCCACCCAGACCTCCGTGGATTCTGTGGCCAGGTCTCCGTTGTCCGGTTCAGACTGGATAAACTGTTGGTTGGATGTGGTTTGGTATATGTCTTCAGTCAGGTATCCGTCAATTTTCAGGGGTTTGTCAATGCGATGACCAATGACTTCACGCTTAATAAAATCTTCTGGATTATGATTTTCATCTGATGAATATAACAAAGATGATAAAATGAACAGATAAATGAAACGCTGCAAAAAAAACCTCATAGAATTGGTTTGCTCTTATAAATAGTCCACAACAAATTGTTTCAACAATTTACTGATAAACTACAATTCCCGGTATCATAGTATAAGAGGGCTTTGCATAACCCATTGCACAAATTAAAAAGTGCAAAATCCGCCTGTTTTTCGTTCCTGCCCGCGCCTTTATTAGTATTTTTAAGGTGGCGGGCAGGAATCAGACGAATTTTACTTCTTTTTTCTTCACACATTAGGTTTTGCAAAGCCCTCTATAAAAGATGATGAAAATGAATAGCAACTTTTTTTCTTAACTAACTGTTTTAAACTGCATTCAAGAAAAAATCAAATTATGCTGTAGGGGAATCCAATAAAAATCAAAAATCATATCCGGATTATTATTCATTCTCACTTTGCAGGTGTTAGGTGTTCCAATTTATCCTATATTCATCTCCAATATGAATAGACGTAAAACCGCCTTTTCTAGCCACTCTATTTATGCCTTTCTACTCTTTGGGCTCTGGTGTACACTTTTAGGATCACTCATAAAAAGCAGTTATTTCGATGGTTCATCTCATGGGACAGTTGTATCCCTGCAATCAGGTATCAAAGATATTCCCACTGACACAGAATGGATGAGAATCACTCACCATGGAAAAAAATTGGGTTACTCCGTTTATTCTGTGGCAAACTTAGGTGAGCGGGGATATTCCATTACAAGCACGGCTCATCTTAACCTGGCTATTGCCGGCATTAAAACAAATCTGTTAATGAAAAACCAGGTGAAGGTAGATACACTTTTTCATTTAGTCTCATTTGATTTTCAATTACAATCGGATCAATATATCACCACAGTAAACGGATTGAAAATTGACCAGACATTACTCATAAATATCAAACATGGAAATGACAGTACCACCCGGAAGATTCATGTCCCGGACGAAATTTATTCCATCCTCAGTATTCAACCGATGGTGGCATGGCAGGGGATAACGGAAGGAGAACAAATGACACTGCCGGTTTTTGATCCTGTCAGTATGGAAATCGGTCAGGTGGAAATATCACATGAGGGTAAAGATGACCTTACCATCGGTGAAAATAGTGTCCGATTAAACAAAATACGGGTTGAGTTTAAAGGGATCCCCTCTATTCTATGGTTAGACGATAATGGATTAACCTATCGGGAAGAAACCATCATGGGATTGGTGATGGAAAAAACGACCCCCGAAGAAGCGCTCCGGAGCCAATCCGGCGACAGCGACATTGATTTAATTGACGTATATGCCATACCCGTAACACCCCAGATAAAAGACCCGGCCTCCTTATCGGAATTGATATTGGAAATTGATGGTATCGACTTTCACTATTTGCAAAAATTCAGTTCTGAGCGACAGAGTATAATCCAGGAAAATCCCCTTCATCTTCGACTACGTCCTGTACCCGCTTCTCAAATTCATATTTCTCCTGATTCTTTTCTGTTGGCAAATAGCATTATTCAATGCAACAATCCCAGAATTATAGAATTATCCAGGGACGTGACACAAAATGATCGGTCCCAACAAGATAAAGTGAATCGGCTAAATAACTGGGTGTATCGTTATCTGAAAAAACGACCGGTGGTCACCCTGTCTTCCGCCGTGGAGATCCTCGACGGAAAACAAGGGGATTGCAGCGAACATACTACCCTGTTTACTTCTTTAAGCCGCAGCATGGGAATTCCGACCAAAATTCACATTGGGTTGGTGTATCTCCAAGGTCGATTTCTTTACCACGCTTGGCCGGTTGTACATTTGGACGGAAATTGGATCGCGGTTGATCCGACTCTCGGCCAGCCTGTTGCCGATGCCACCCACATCACATTACTCGAAGGGGATTTTAATAACCTGACTGAGCTCATTCCCTTATTGGGACGAGTGACCATCCGAATACTAGAACAAAAATACGAGAAACCGGTATTATGATTGAACTTCAGCATGTTTCAAAATCATTCGGCCCATTGACTGCGGTTGATTCCATAACCTTTAAAGTGGAACCGGGAGAAATATTCAGTTTTTTGGGACCCAACGGCGCCGGAAAAACCACCACGATTAAAATGATGGTGGGACTGATGACCCCGGATTCCGGATCCATACTTATCCATGGTACAAATATAGTCCATGACCCTCGGACAGCAAAGAAGATGATCGGCTATGTTCCTGATGCGCCTTTTCTCTATGAAAAACTGACCGGGGAAGAATTTCTAAATGTTATTGGAAACTTATATGAAATGGATCTCAAAGAAATGAGGACCAAGATACCGATACAGTGAACAATTAGACATGGGTGAATGGCTTTCCGACAGGATTGAGGGTTATTCTCAAGGGATGAAACAAAGGCTTGCTTTTGCGGCGGCGTTTTTACACGAACCGAAAGTCATTATCCTGGACGAACCAACGGTAGGGCTTGACCCAAAGACCTCCAGAAAAATCAAAGAAATACTCAAGGAAAAATCCAGAGAGGGTGTCACCGTCTTTCTCTCCACCCATAATTTGAATGTTGCTGAAGAACTCTCCGACAGAATCGCTATCATTCACCGTGGAAAAATTCTCGGGATCGGAACGGTTGAATCATTCCAAGCATCCATTCAACATGAGGGAAGTCTTGAAGATCTTTTCTTAGATATTGTCGAACGGGAAGAAACGAATTCCGCTAAAAACAAATCAAATCCGCAAAGCTGATGTATTTTTACAATTTATCATTTCACCCCATTCGTAGTGATAATTCGTATAGAGCTCACAAATAACCAAAGGTTATAAATTAATATAATTAATGTTTTCTATAAAGTCACGAATAAGAAAGTGCGTAGCCCAGTCCTTGAGGGCTGGGATTTGAATATGACAAAATCCCAGCAGGGCATTCATGCCCTTATCATTTGGAGCAATATGAGGTTAAAACGCCGTGAACGGCGTCAAAGCCTTTTTAGTATCTGTAGCCCCGCCATGAATGACCGGGTTAAGGAAAAAGAAATCCTAACATTATGGACAGACAAAAATTTAATTTATAGATGTCTTATTCTTTAAATATTCTTTGGATCAAGTGCCGGGCATTTCTGCGGCATCTAAAAACAGACGTCCGGAAAAAATGGCTGGAAATTTCTGTTTCACTCCTGATTATTATTGGATTGGCAATGGGGGGATACACCCTTTTTGTTAAAGGCGCCTATTTCCTTCTTGAACAGGGAGAACTGGGTCAACTGTTACTGGATCGAATATTTTATATCAGTTGGTCTATTATTTTTTACCTCCTAATCCTTTCAAATATTATCACCGCCATGTCCACTCTTTATCGTTCCCGAGAAATCTCATTTCTGATGGCGGTCCCCATTACTTTTACCTCCATTTTCCGAATGAAGTTTGTTGAAAACCTGCTTTACAGTTCTTGGGCTGTCCTCATTCTTGGAATTCCTCTTACGTTTGCCTATGGTGCTGTAAAATCCATTTCTTTTTTGAATATGTTTTTACTTATTTTAGTTGGGCTTGCTCCTTTTCTGATCATTTCCACCGCCATCGGTATCAGTCTCTTGATGTGGGTTATACGATTGACTCGATGGTTTAAAATGCGTTCAGTGCTATTGTTTCTGGGGATGATCTTTATCGCTGTCCTGTGGATATATTTTAAATTTAATCAGCAGGAAACACTCCTCACCGGAGATAGTGCCAGTTTCAGGTTTTTGAACCGGTATCTTGCCAACCTTTCCCGGACTCCTTTCCCCTTAATTCCGAGTTACTGGTTGAGTGAACTCTTTAATTCTCTATCCCATTATCACTGGAAAGACTTTATTTTTTATAGCGGACTTTTCATTTCCACCGGACTGGTGGGAATTGAAGTATCAAGTTTTGTGGCAAAACGACACTATCACATTACTTTTCAATTAATGGAGGGTATCAGTCAGCGAAAACAGATGTTACCTGTTGATAAGTCGAACCATATTAAATTGGTAAGATTCGAAATATTTAAAAAACTGAGTTGGCTTACACCCCCCGTGAGGGGTTTAATCGTAAAAGATATTCTCCAATTTATTAGAACACCCCAGCAATGGGTGCAGTTTTTGCTTCTCAGTTTTTTCATCGGAGTCTACCTGATCAATCTTTCCCGGGCGGATGTTGTCCTTTCTTACCTCTCCCCATTCTGGCAGCAGGCTATTTACGTATTGAACTTTGGATTTAGTGGATTTTTCCTTGCGGCTTTGACTTCTCGTTTTGTTTATCCTCTCATCAGTTTGGAGGGAAAGAGTCTATGGATTCTAATGGTTTCTCCCATGAATTTATCCAAACTGTTCAAAGAAAAATTCTGGCTCTCTTTTGTTATATTTTTTACTATTACAGAAGTGGTGGCTTATATGAGTAATTACTATTTGAGTCAAAGTGTGTCATTCACGCTGATCTCAACCGCCTTCCTTATATTAATGAGCCTCTCCCTCATCAGTATCGCCTTGGGGCTTGGAGCTGTTTATCCCCAGTTCCACGAACGCAATCCCATGAGGATCAGTTCCAGCGCCGGTGGAATTATCACCATTATGGTCAGTCTCTTTTATGTGGCTATTATGGCAGGCAGCTTAGTCGGTATCGTGACACTTATGGATCGGGGAGTAAAATGGGGAAGTTTGATGCCGGCGATACTTGCTATTCTTATTTTTAATGTCATCACCACTGTTTTACCCCTTTGGCTGGGATATAAGTCACTGTTGAGGACTGAGCTGTAGAGTGCCTGCCCGCCTGGGCGGGGTAACTGGTGGAGTGTTATCTTGCGGCTGGCTTTTGCTTTTGGCGGGAATGAAAGATTAAATGTTCGTAATGATGAAATATAAAGAAGGCAAATAGAAGACAGAAGGTTGCGAGATCAAGTCTTCACTACACAAGCAGGGGAAATTGTTAATACAGCACTTCATGATTGTATAATAATAAATAAGATAGAGTTGGTAGTTACTAAGGTAGTTGTTAACATTTATCGACGTGAGTAAACAGGTTTTAACGAAAACCACATCCAGGCGCAGGTTGTAATGATTTGTGGGTAGTTAATATAGTAGTTGCTCTGGACATCGTCGAAAAGGGGGGAAACAAAATCCCGGGCAAATGATTGGAACAATGATGACCCTATGTGGTTGCTGGAGACATCATTCCAGGCAAGAGCGGTGAATCTGAATTATTACCGTGTGTCTTTACAGCAACTACCCGAGTAACTACCGTTTATATTCATTGACGGTAACTAACCAATATTGCCATTGAGGGTTTATTGTAAATAAAATAATTAAACGGGACAGAAAGATAATAAAAGTAAGTGGTAGTTATAATAGTAGTTGCCATATTTATTTAGGTGTATGTACATTCCAGGCAACGGGGAAAGATTATATTGACTTTAAAAAATAACATGAACAGGCATTCGATCACATGAGCAGTATTTATCGTAAGGGCGGGACGGACGGCTATTATTATTACCAGACCTACGTCTATAATCCGGAGACGGGGAAAAAGGATAAACGCATATTTCATTCCCTGGGCACCCGTGACCTACCCGAAGCAGAATTGCAGCAGGCAGAACTGGACAAACAGTATGAACAACAAGACCACCCGGGTCAGGCCAAATCAGGATTTACTTTTCTTTTCCGGCATAAACGAACCATCGCCCTGGTCGGGGGTACCGCCTTGATTACGGTCCTTCTCGTAAACCTGTTTCGCTTTGATCCATCACCGCAAATGAAACTCAATAAACAAGTGGTCACACCCGCTGCAAACCCGGAAGAAGTCATCGTGCAACTGGTTGTCGAAGAAACATCCTTTGAAAAAAATCAGCATTTAATCCAAGAAGAAACTCCTCCCATCGTTCCCGAACCGAAACGGGTAAAACCCACACTAACCATCCCAAAACACACTGTGGTGCGGGTGGAACGCCTCTCCAGCGTTTTTCAACAGGGAAAGATCTACGTCACCGTGGATGAAAAAACCAGCATAGAAAGGCTGAGACTGCTCTGCAAAAGCTTAACCAGGCAGTATCCGGAATTTTCCAACATTGTCATCTGTTTGTACGCCAGCAGTGCGGTGGGGATCGAATTAGCCAAAGGGACCGGGAGCAACTTCAGTGTGAAAGAGCAGAATGAGGCCTGGCTGGTCCTCTATTCCTACAACCCGGTTGAGGGCGAATATTTTGATGATGAGCCGGGAAAATACTTAGGGTCTTGAAGAAAATGAAAAAAATTTGATCGTGCGTCATTATTATTACATTTTGAGCTCCGCAAATTTTTATTAAGCAGTGAAAAATTAACCATGAGGTAATTGTGTGCGTTATGTACTGAACATTCTATTAATGATATCTTTTGTATTTGCCCAGGATGCGGCAGATATAAAAAAGAAAATCAAAGAATCGGGATTTTCCGAATCCCAGATTAGACAGATGGCCAGGCAGCGAGGGATGTCCGAGGCAGATATCGATGCCAAGGCAGCAGAATTAAAGGGCGAAACGACCGGAGGAGCAGCCCCTCAACCGACCATTGAAACCATTCCTGAGCCGGGATTAGACGATGTCAGTCTGGAATTAGGGGTAGAGGATGCGCCCGGTATATCAGAAGAAGCGGTCATCGAGCAGGAATCACAAATTCAACCAGGCAAAAAAGCCCTCCCTTATTTTGGCTACGATATTTTTAAACGAGACCCAGCCTTGTTCCAGGCATCGGTCTTTGGAGCCGTAGACCCGGATTATAACATTGGCCCGGGGGACGAAATTATTATTATGCTCTGGGGCGAGACCCAATTCCGTCAAGTATTAAAAGTGGATCGGGAAGGGTTTATTTTCATCCCGGAAGTCGGTCAGGTATTCGTCAACGGGTTGACCATGGATCTGCTGGAATCGAAATTGTTCAAGGTATTATCCCGGCGCTATTCCAGTCTTGTCAGGTCCAGCGGAGAAAGCGCTACCACCTTTTTGGATGTGAGTTTGGGAAATCTTCGACCATTGCGTATTCTGGTGGTGGGTGAGGTCGCCCAACCGGGAGCGTTTCGGGTGAGTCCCTCCACCACGCTGTTTTCATCCCTTTACTATTTTAATGGCCCCACCCCGTTTGGATCTCTCCGGGATGTGCGACTGATTCGAGGCGGGAAACAGATTGCGTCCATCGATTTTTATCATTACCTCCTATCCGGAAAAAATGTAAACGATGTACGCCTGCAGTTAGATGATACCATTTATCTGCCTCCCCGGGGAAAAACAGTATCCATACAGGGGGAGATCAATCGACCGGCGATTTATGAATTGAAAGAGGATGAAGGGTTGCTTGACCTGATTACCACGGCCGGTGAGTTAAAAATATCAGCGTATTTGGATCGAATTCAGATTGATCGGATTGTTCCTGTGGAAGAAAGGGAGATTCGAGGGATGGACCGGATGTATGTGGATATAAACCTCAAACAATTGATGGAATCAGAAAATGATTTTGAGTTGTTGGACGGAGACGTCATTCAAGTCTTTCCGGTGATGGATTTGAGAAAGAATTATGTGGAAATTCGCGGAAATGTGGAAAGACCGGGAACGTACGAAATTAAAGATGGGATGCATATCGTCGATTTAATTGATTTGGCAGATGGTGTAATTAATGATGCTTTTTTAACGTTGGCCCATCTGATTCGTATTAATGAAGATTTAACCCAAGATTTAATTGAAATCAATTTGGGGGCAGTCCTTAAAGGAGATGAAAAAGCCAATATAGCATTACAGCCCTTTGATGCGCTGCTCGTTTACAATCAGAATACGGTTTTCAATGCCTTTAAAACAGTGGAAATAAGGGGATCAGTCAAACGGCCGGGACGGTATCCTTATTTTGAAAATATGGGCTTCCGCGATTTAATAGTTCAAGCGGGTGGATTCAGTAATGATGTCTATCGCGCAAAGATGGAAATTATGCGCGTGGATCCAAATGATCCTGATGAAATAACATATGGAAAAATATTAGAAACATCCCATTTTATTACTAGAGAAAATATTGGTGAAAAATTCTTTGAAGATGTCACAGGTGGCCTTCAACCTCATGATGTTGTATTTATTCGCCCCGACCCGAATTTCATTTTGAACCAGCGAGTTAAAATTATAGGTGCTGTTTATTACCCCGGCGATTATACCATTCTTTCACCGGAAGAAACCATTTCATCCATCGTTAAACGGGCAGGCGGCATACAGCCTAATGCCTTTCCCGACGCTTCCCTGCTGATTCGTGAAGGTCAAGAAATCAATCTATCCATCGCAAAAGCCATTGAAAAACCCGGAAGCAAGTATGATTTTAAGGTTTTGACCGGTGACGTTATAACCA